>JBAPMW010000890.1:0-6713 GCA_049278815.1 Hyphomicrobiaceae bacterium | reverse complement strand
GTGTCCCTCTCCGCGGCCTACCATGACGCCCAGCGCGGTGCCGAGCCGGCCTTGCCGGTGGCGCTCGCCGCCGACAACGGCGCGGACCGCTGGTCGCTCGGCGATCTGCTCACCCGCGCCTCGCGCGAGGAATCCGCCCTCAACATCGCCAACATGGCCCGCGCGCTGGACGCCACCGCCGCCTCCGCCATCTGGTCGCGCTTCCGCGCCGGCCAGCGCGGCATCATGGTGCGGAGCATCTATACGAGCGAGGGCCGCACCCTGTTTGACGAGACCAGCGCCCGCTACCGCCAGGACGTGGATTTCCGCCGCACCGTGGACCGCTTCCTGGTGGACTTCGAGTGGATGGTGCGCGACCTGGAAGGGAAGGATCCCTCGGGCCGCTCGGTGCACAACCACCTGATCTCCGACAGCGGCCGGGTCTATCTGTTCCTGGCGCACGCCAGCAACCGGCTGCGATAGGCGGGCGTCGGGCGTTGGGATCGGGCGTCGGGTAAAGCCCCTCGATGCACCCTGCAGACCACCCTCTTGCGACACCCGAAGCCTGACACCCGCCAGGAGGCCCATGCCTGCCGCCCTGAAGGTCGAAGCCACCGTCGAGACGTGGCCCATCGCCGGCGAGTTCGTGATCTCGCGCGGGGCCAAGCGCGAGGCCACCGTCGTCGTGGCGCGTGTCAGCGACGGCGCGCACACCGGCCGCGGCGAGTGCTGTCCCTACGCCCGCTACGGCGAGACGGTGGAGGGGGTCGCTGAGGCCATCGCCGCCGTCGGCACCGTCACCGGCCGCGCCGAGCTGGCGACGCGCTTGGCCGCAGGCGCCGCCCGCAACGCGCTCGACTGCGCGCTGTGGGACTGGGAGGCGAAGCGCCTGGGCACCAGCGCCGCCAGCTTGGCCGGGGTGCCGCCGCTCCGCCCCGTCACGACGGCCTACACCATCAGCCTCGGCAGCCCTGAGGAGATGGCCGCCAAGGCCGCCGCCGCCCGCGCCATGCCGGTCCTGAAGCTGAAGCTCGGCGGCGCCGGCGACGCGGAGCGCCTGCGCCGCATCCGGGAGGCCTGTCCCGATACCCGCCTCATCGCCGACGCCAACGAGGCCTGGACGCCCGATCTCCTGCCCGAGCTGATGGCAGTCGCCGCGGAGACCCGCATCGAGCTGATTGAGCAGCCCCTGCCGGCCGGCGCCGATGCAACCCTGGCTGAGATGCGCCGCCGGGTGCCGGTCTGCGCCGACGAATCCCTCCATACCCGCACCGGCCTCGCCGATCTCGCCGCCCGCTACGACGCCGTCAACATCAAGCTCGACAAGGCCGGCGGCCTCACCGAGGCGCTGGCGCTCGCGGCCGCCGCGCGCGCGGCAGGGCTGATGGTCATGGTCGGCTGCATGGTCGCCACGTCGCTGGCCATGGCCCCCGCCCTCCTCCTCGCCCAGACCGCCGACTGGGTCGACCTCGACGGCCCCCTCCTCCTCGCCCGCGACCGCCACCCCGGCCTCACCTACGACGGCGCCCTGGTCTACCCTCCGAGCCCGGAGCTGTGGGGGTGAGGCGGCGGCCGGACGGCGCGTAGGTTGGTTGGGTCGAGCGTCAGCGAAGACCCAACACAACGGGGAGATGCCCTTGATGGTGTTGGGTCTGCCCCCGGCTTTCGCCGGGGTTGACCCAACCTACGAGAGGACGCCGTGCAGCTCGGCGGCAGGTCGCGGTTGCAGGCTGCAGTGCGCCGCAGCCATTGGGCGCCCGCGCGTCGGACGCCTCTGACCACTTGGTGCACACTCCCTTGAGCGCTGTAGCGAATCGGCGCAGGTGGAACCCGTAGAAACCCCGATAGCCGACGGCCGCAGTCAGCTGCCAAGTGCGGCATGCGCCTCGTATGTCGGCGAGCCGATGGAACGGGCGAGGATCAATGACTATCGCAATGAGTCGCAGTCCGCGAGCCAAGCGCGCAAGTGCCATGCGCCCGGCGCGCGCTCTGCCGCTCAGCCGTCGCATTCCGGTCGACCTGGCCATCGCGGTCGCGTTGACCTTCCTGTCGGCGCTGGCCAGCATGGCCGCCGAGCCGGACGCGGCTGCCGCCGCCATCGTGGCGGCGCAGATCCGCGCCCAGGGGTATGTCTGCACCCGGCCCGTCACCGCCGTGCGTGACGGGGCTCGGTCTCAGCCCGACGAGACGGTTTGGACGTTGACTTGCGGAAACGCGCGCTATCGCGTGCGCCTCGTTCCCGACATGGCCGCTCATGTCACCCAGCTCGAGTGAGTCTGGGGAGAGGGCCGCCGCGCGGCTTCGAGGTGTGCTCCATCACCGGGGTGGGCACACCTGGGCCGCCGGCGGCTTCCGCCTCCGAGTCGCTGACCTCGGCGACTCCACTACGCGGCGATCACCACGTTGCCGACCTGCACGTTGCCGTCAGCCAGCACCTTGGTCGGCAACCCCAGCGCCTGCGCCCGGTCGTCGATGTCGGGGTGGGTGCTGAACACCGTGCCCTCGCGCCGGAAGATGCGGAACGGGCGCCAGCGGGTGAGGGCATGGCGGATGCGGGCGAGCCCCGTGATGAGCGCCACCCGGCCGTCCCAGCCGACGACCTTCACCGCGCCGACATCGGCCAGGTACTCGCGCGACCGGGAATGGGCCGCGGCGATGAGCTTGTAGAGCGCATGCGTCACCGACAGCACCGCCCAGGTCGCTCCCAGATAGATCCCCGCCCGCCAGCCGTAGGTGAGGAGATCGTAGGCGGCCGAGGTCAGGAGTGCCCATTTCTGGATGGCGATAGCGCTGTTGCCGGCGCCGATCGGCACGCCGGCCACCACGTCGAGGTGCTTGATGTGGCTCAGCTCGTGCGCCGTGACGTAGTCCTCCTCCGGGTCGGTCAGCGTCTCGACGATGTCGCCCATGACGACCACCTTGGGTCCGGTGAGCACGCTCTGTGTCGCCGCCGCGTTCACCAGGCGGCCGGCGCCGCGCAGCACGATCAGGGTGGGTGGCCGCACGCCCGCCTGCTCGGCCAGATGCCGCAGGCGTGCCTGGAACTCGGGATACTCGTGGGGCTTGGCCTTGTAGCGCCAGACCAGCATGAATCCGCCGAGCTCCAGCGAGCCCCACGCCACCAGCAGCGCCCACCAGCCGTATGCGAAGAATTGCTCCAGCACGCGCTGCTCGTACTCGCCCGACACGAAGCCGCTGCCGAGCAGCAGGCCGTGGACGTAGCGCACGATGGTCGGCTGGTAGATGAACAGGGCTGCCATCGCCGCGATGGCGAGCCAGCTCAGCAACACTTGCCGCACAACGTGCCAGCGCAGCTGCGGCACCGATGTCCATAACATTCTCTTCTCTCCCCTCGCTCGAAATGGTCTTGCTGAACGGAATGCTCTCAGGGTGCGGGCGCGAGACTGCGCGCCGATATCGGCGCTTTTGCGAGCCTGCTCCTGCGCCGCGTCGGCAAAGCCATGGCCGCAAACTGCGGCCGCTCCAAGGACGAGGCGGAACGCGATCCTCGACCTCGGACCGTTACAGACAATCAACCAAGCGTCGGTTTCGCGGTAGAATCAGCCGATTTCGTGCGCATTTCCGCAAAACGGGCTGGTTTCGTGCGTTCCACCTATGCTAGGCGCTGTCATCGTTTCCCTGAGGGAGATCGCAATGGCTGCAAACTCAACGGCATCCGCCAAGGTCGAGACCGTCACCTTGCGCCAGCTCGCCGAGGTCCTGGCCAACAACCATGAGCTGCCCAAGAAGCAGGTGCAGAGCATGCTGGAGGACATGGTCGGGGCCATCACCAAGCACCTGAAGAAGGGTGCGCGCATCCGCATCGGCGGCCTCGGCATCTTGCAGGTGCGCAAGCGTCCGGCGCGCATGGGCCGCAACCCGGCCACCGGCGAGCCCCTCAAGATCAAGGCCAGCAAGAAGGTTGCCTTCCGCGCTGCCAAGGATCTCAAAGAGGCGATCTGACGACGGCATTGATGTGACGCGACGTGAAGCGGCTGCGGCCGCAGACCTTCTTGGCCGGCGCACGCCCCGATAGTATTGCGGCGGGCGGCGCGCGGCGTTTCTTTCGCCACACTTTGTCTGCGAGCGACGCTGGTGAGAGCGCCGTCAGCGGATTCTCGGGGCGGATGGCACAGCGGTGGCGACGAGCGGCGTATGCGTCACGCTTGGATTGGACGGCGACTCAACGTTTCTGCGACTTGGCGATCTCGTGGGTCTGGACGCCTCCGGAGGCATGAAGCAGGAGTGCGGTGCATGCAGCCCGCTCCTCGGCCTCGGTGTCCGGCTCGACCAGCAGCAGTGCGCCGCCCTGCTCCAGATACAGGTGCAGCTGCCGCGTTTGCCGCCGCAGCGACCAATGGTGAAACCCGAGCAGCACCCGCGCGTCGTTCACGGCGGTGCTCGGCGCCGCTTCGTCGGCCGCGGCAAAGGCCCAAGGGACGGCACCGCCGACCGGCCGGCACACGATCCACCCGGCAAGAGCTCCTCCGCTCTCGCGCCAGCCGGCAAAGGCCCCTTCAAATGCATCGGCCTGCGCAATCACATTGATCTGGGAGGGCTTCAGACCCTGGGCGCCGAGCTCGGCAAGCGCCGAGGCGAGCTCCGCGGCGGTGCCGAGCAGCCCCACGACCAATCGAACCTTGCCTGTGCTTGCCATCGTCCCAGCCGTCGGCGTCACCCCCGGATGGTCCGACCATTGCCGTTGTCCCTGCCGATCGCTTTGACATGGATCAGTCCTGTCGAGGTTGAGCGTGGTCCTCCTTGGTCGGGAGCGAGCATCGGTGCCGCGGGGGAGGCGGACCTGAAGGCAAATCGGAACGCTCCCCAATCCGGAACCCTGTCTTGCAGCGATCGCGTCTTGCGGCGATCGTCTCCATGTCATGATATGTAAGGCAATGTCGGGCCGATCCCGCTCGCAGTTGCACCGGCAGCGCTGTACCCAGCATGGAAGCCCTGCACCCATGCCGTCGCCGTCTCACATCCTGATCGTCGAGGACGATGCCAAGGTTCGGCTTCTCCTGCGCCGCTGCTTTGAGAGCGAAGGCTTTCGCGTCAGCGAGGCCGGCTCGGGCACGGAGGCGATGGACCGCCTGGCTGCCGGCACGATCGACCTTGTCACGCTCGACCTCCAGCTGCCCGACGGCGACGGCTTCGCCATCGGTCGCGAGATCAGCTCGCGGTCGGCGGTGCCGATCATCATCGTCACAGGCAAGGGCGACACCATCGACCGGGTGGTGGGCCTGGAGCTCGGCGCCGACGACTACATCACCAAGCCGTTCCAGCTGCGCGAGGTGGTGGCTCGGGTGCGGGCCGTGCTCCGCCGCTCGGCCCACGGCGGCCAGCGATCCGGCGGCGCAAGCGAGCCTGGCCGGGAAGGCGCGCTCCTCTTCGAGGGATGGATCCTGGACGCTCCGAAGCGCGAGCTCAGGTCGGCTGCCGGCGCAATCTGCGACCTCACCACCAGCGAGTTCGACCTGCTCAGGCTATTCGCGACCCACGCCAACCGGGCGCTGTCGCGCGATCAGATCATGGACCTGTTGCGTGGGCACGATTGGATGCCGACGGACCGCAGCATCGACAACCTCGTCATGCGGCTGCGCCGGAAGATCGAGCCCCATCCCGAGCACCCCAGGCTGATCAAGAGCGTGCGCGGCGTCGGCTACTGCTTTACCGCCACTGTCAGCTCATCGCCCTGAGCCTGCGGGAGGAGCGCGGTCGGCGAGGGCCGCGCGGAACATGCGGGCCAGCTCGGCCTGGCGATTGGGCTTGCGCAGCACCTGGAGGTCGAGCTGGGCCGGGCCCGCCCGGTTCATGACGCCGGCGGAGTAGCCGGACGTCAAGATGACGCGCACGTGCGGGTAGCGCTCGCGCACCTGCCGCGCCAGATCGAACCCCGACATGCCGCCGGGCATCACGAGGTCGGAGAACAGGATCTCGACGTCGGGCGTCTCGGCCATAAGCGCGATGGCTTCGGCGGCATGGCTGGCCTCCAGCACACGATACCGGAGGTCCCTCAGGCGCCTTGCCGTCAGCCGGCGGACCCGATCGTCGTCCTCGACCACGAGCACCGTCTCGCCGTGGCCTGCATGCACCTCTGCCGTCGGGGCGCTCTCCTCGGCGGCCCCCCGCCCGGCGCGCGGCAGGTAGAGATTGACGGTCGTGCCCTTGCCCGGCTCGCTGTAGATGGTGACGTTGCCGCCCGACTGGCGGGCAAATCCGTAGATCGTGGCAAGGCCGAGCCCGCTGCCCTTGCCGGCGTGCTTGGTGGTGAAGAATGGCTCGGCGAGAGTGCGACGGGAACGCGGGGTGCCCAGTCGGCAGCCAGAAAAGGGGCGGTTGCCCGCCCACGCGCTGCCTTATCGGCACGCATCTTCCTGACGCAATCCACATCGAGTGGCAGATGCTTCTAGTCCCTCCAGTGGTGCCAGCCCCATCGCCCCATGCCAATGCCGACCATCGGCAGGACGATGTCGTCCGCCTCCTCCTTCTGCTCGTCCGACAGCACGGCGTAGAGTTTGCTGACGCCACCCTTGATCTGCTTGACGTCATCCAGGATCACGCTCAAGAGCTTCTCGTGCACGTCCAGGCGCTCCGGCAGGGAGTCGGTCTTCGTGCTTCCGCTGAAAAGGGCTTGCATGCGCTCGTTGCGATGCTTGGCGGTATTGCGGACAGCTTCAGCAACCTCGTTCCATGCCGGTGTCTGCGCCTCGGTGATCTTCAACTCCGCCTTGACG
>JBAPMW010000889.1:0-6102 GCA_049278815.1 Hyphomicrobiaceae bacterium | reverse complement strand
GGCTGCCCCTCACCCTAACCCTCTCCCCGCAAGAGCGGGGAGAGGGGATCCGGGCGGCGCCTCGATCGGGCGTTTCGTGTCAGCCGTTCACCGGCTGACGCCGACCCTTGATGACGAAAGTCGGTTGAGGCAGCCATTACGCACTACCACAGATAGCGACTTTCCCTTCAGACCCGGAGGGTCTGACACCACCATCACGCTCGTTTCAACAGACCGAGCACGAACAGCACGACGATAGACCCGATCAGGGCGTTGACGGTAGCGGCGATGTATGGGTTCGCGAAGAAGTTGAATCCGAGGTACGGGAACAGCCAGCCGGCTACCGCGGCGCCGATGATGCCGACGATAATGTTGCCGATCAGGCCGAATCCACCGCCAGTCATGATCTGACCAGCGAGCCAGCCAGCGATCGCACCGATCACGAGCCAGACAATCAGAGATTCCACGTTTACGGGCACGGCATCACTCCCTTTCGGGCTGCCATGTTGATCTCGTCCACCCCGGGCGCGCGCCCGCAGCCCTGTGGCGGCTCCGGATAGCACTGACAATCTACAGCGCTTCGGCATTACCAGCCAGCCGAACCGCTGTTGACGGATAGGTGCCAATGTGCAGCGCACAGGCGTGATTTTACGGGCTTCGGCGCATGCTGCCGTGCGAAAACCGGCTCTCGCCGCGGGCCGACGCTGTGGCTCGCTTGCAACCATAGGCTCCAGCGGCCTAGCATCCGTCGAAGGGCGGCCGGCCCGCAGCAAAGTCGATCAGGAGGGAACGTGACGGGGGTTCTGGACGGCATCCGCGTGCTCGATTTCGGGCGCTATATCGCCGGCCCGTACTGCGCCGCGCTGCTCGCGGAGCACGGGGCGGACGTGATCCGCATTGAGAAGCGCGAAGGCAGCGAGGACCGGTTCCAGGCGCCTGTCGCCGAGACGGGCGAAGGGGCGCTGTTCCTGCAGATGAACCGCAACAAGCGCGGCCTCACACTCGACCCGATGACCCCCGAGGGCCAGGAGGTTGTGCGCAGGCTCGTCGCCACCGCCGATGTGGTGGTCGCAAACCTGCCGCCGCAGACGCTTGCCGCCATGCGGCTCGACTACGAGAGCCTGACGGCCGTGAAGTCGGACGTCATCCTGACCACCGTCACCGCCTACGGCCGCGGCGGCCCCTACGCCAGCCGCGTCGGGTTCGACGGCATCGGGCAGGCGATGTCGGGAGCCGTCTACATGACCGGCACGGAGGACCAGCCCTATCGCGCCGCCGTGCCGTGGGTGGACTTCGGTACCGCGCTGCACTGCGCGTTCGGCACCATGGCGGCACTGATGGCGCGCCGGGTCACCGGCAAGGGCCAGTGGGTGGAGGGGGCGCTGCTCGCCACCGCCGTCACCATGACCAACGCCATGCTGATCGAGCAGGCTGTCATCGAGGCTGACCGGGTGCCCACCGGCAACCGCGGGCAGACCGCGGCGCCGGTCGATATCTTCCGCACCAGGGATGGCTGGATATTGACCCAGGTGATCGGCCAGCCGCTGTTCAGGCGCTGGGCGCGGCTGATGGGCGAGGAGCACTGGCTCACCCATGAGCGCTTCAAGGACGACATCTCGCGCGGCAACAACGGCGTCCTCGTCAGCGAGCGCATGGGCCGCTGGTGCGCGGAGCGTACGACCGCGGAGGCGCTGGAGATACTGGGCCGCGCGCAGATCCCGGCTGGGCCGGTGCTCAAGCCGCAGCAGACGCTGGACGACCCGCAGGTGCAGGCGATGGGGTTCTTCCAGCCCGTCGAGTTCCCCGGCACCCCGCGGCCGGCGCCGGTTGCCAAGGTGCCGGTGCGGCTCTCAGCCACACCCGGCAGCATCCGCCGGCGTGCGCCGCTGCTCGGCGAGCACACCGACGAGATCCTCGCCAGCCTTGGGTACACGGGCGAGGCGATTGCCGGCTTGCGGGAGAAAGGGGTGGTCTGAGCCTCGGAGGCTAGCGCCCCTTGCCGGAGGTCGAGGAGGACTTCTCCTGGTATTGCATGTAGAACCGAGCGGCGAATGTCCCGATCACGGCGCCGAGCGCGGCGTTGACGATGTGACCGAGCACAGGAGCCTGCTGCCCACCCAGGAAGAAGAACGCGGGGAACAGCCAGCCACCCACGACGGCTCCGGCCAGCCCGGCCAGCATGTCATTCAGCCCGCCAAGCTTGCCCTTTTCCATGATCTGGCTGGCCAGCCAGCCGATGACGGCGCCGACCACACCCCAGAGGACTACGAATGAAGCGTCCATGACCGTCCCTTGCTCGACATTCCACCCCGGCAGCCGACCCGACCACCCACGTGAACGATTTCGCTGCGATTCCAACGCACGGCCCGTACGGCGCTCAATGCGCCACGCGCAACCGGGCAATATCATCCTTGCAGGCCTCGGGGCAAGCCGGACAAGGCTAAACTTGGGTCAATGTTGGCGCAGGCGGCAACTTTCGGCCCACCGCCGGCCTTTTGCCGCCTCGTTAACCCTGCTTAGCTCCCCCCCCGTCCGCAGCCCGCTCGAGCACGTCCTCCATGACCCAACGATCACCCGCGATTCTGGCTAAAGCCGGCCCGCTGCTGGAACGCTACCACGTGATTTTCTGCGACGTGTGGGGCGTTCTGCACAACGGCCGGCGGGCCCACGCCGAGGCCGGGGCGGCGCTGGCCCGCTTCCGCGCCGGCGGCGGCACCGTCGTCCTGGTCTCCAACGCGCCCGTACCGGCCGACGGCGTGGAGCTGGTGCTCGACCGCACCGGCGTGCGCCGGGATGCCTGGGACGCCATTGTGGCTTCCGGCGAGATCGCGCTCGCGCACATCGCCGAGCGGGGCTACCGGCGCCTCCACCGCGTCGGCCCGGCCAGGCGGGACAGCAGCCTGTTCCAGCGATTGCCCGGACCATCTGTGGCGCTCAACGAGGCCGATGCCATCGTCTGCACGGGGCTCACGGACGATGCCACCGAGACGGTCGCGACCTATCGGCCGCTGATCGAGGAGGGCATGGGGCTCGGGCTGCCCTTCGTGTGCGCCAACCCCGACCTGGTCGTGGATGTCGGCGACCGGCGCTTCCTGTGCGCCGGCAGCATCGCCGCCGAGTACGAGCGGCACGGCGGCGCGGTGTTCTGGGCTGGCAAGCCGCATCCCTCCGCCTTTGGCACGGCGCTCCGGCGCGCGACGGGGCTGCGTGGGGGCGAGCCGGAGCCGGCGCGCATCCTCGCCATCGGCGACGCCCTGCGCACGGATCTGGCAGCGGCGGAGGGCATGGGTGTGGACGCGCTGTTCATCGCCGGCGGCCTGCACAGCGGCGAGGTCATGGCCAGCGGCGCCATCGAGGCGGACCGGCTGGCGGCGCTCTTTGCTCAAGCCGGCGCACCGCCCGCCCGGGCGGCCATGGCGCAACTGCGATGGTGAGCGAGGGGGACGAGGCCGGGAAGCGAACCTGCCGACTGCGGGGACGACAGTTGGCGATTTCCTGCGTGCCGGAAGGGAGATCCGGCTGCCGCGCGATCACTTTATCCTGATCGCCCGGACACGCCCAAATACCTACCACCCCCTACAACCTGAGCGCGAGTGCAGGCAGGATGCCGAGTGGGCTCCCGCAAGACCGATCACCTGGCCCAATGGGACAATCGCGGGGAAAGCCGCGGGCCTGGCGAGCGGCAAACTGCGGGAGCCCCTCCGTACGCAAGACTGGTACGCAGAACTCTGACGCAACACCGGTACGCAGACGCCACCCTGGGTACGCACAACGACAGACGCACGTTCAGACCATTGGATCGTATCAGCATGCGCAGCACGTGTCGCCCCTCTCGCCTCGGAGACGGGCGCTCTCTTGTGGATAAGCCTTTTCTTCTCCTTGCCGGCGAATCATCAATGCGGCTCGTCCGGGCCCCAGCACGCAAAGGTCCCTCGGCCTGGGCGGCAGGCTTGGTCGCGGCGCTCGTGCTTTGGACGGTGCATTGGACCGACCGTGCGGCCGCGCAGACGACGGTGGACCTGGTGCTGGTGATCGCCGTCGACGTGTCGCTGTCCATGGACATGGAGGAGCAGCAGCTGCAGCGGGACGGCTACGTGGCCGCCTTCCGCGATCCCGAGCTGCACAGGGCCATCGCCTCCTCCGGCCCGCACGGCCGCATCGCCGTGACCTACGTGGAGTGGGCGGGCCCGGCCTCGCAGGCCGTGGTCATTCCCTGGACGCTGATCGACAGCCCCGCCGCCGCCCGCGCGTTCGCGGACCGGCTGGCGGCGCAGCCGATCACCCGCGAGCGGCTCACCTCGATCAGCGCCGCCTTGCACTTCGCCCAGGCGCTCTTGAAGAGCAGCGGCTTCTCCGCGCCGCGCCGGGTGGTGGACATCTCCGGCGACGGCCCGAACAACTCGGGAGGACCCGTGCTGGATGCGCGCGACGAGCTGATCGCCAAGGGCATCGTCATCAACGGCCTGCCCATCATGCTCAAGGCCGGGGCGCCCACCTTTTTCGACCTCTCCAATCTCGATGTCTACTATGCCGCCTGCGTGATCGGCGGCATGGGGGCCTTCATGGTGCCGGTCACGGAGATCGCCGAGCTCAAGGCGGCGATCCGGCGCAAGCTGCTCCTGGAGATCGCGTGGGCTGCCCCGCCGCTGCGGCCCCTCCGCGCTCAGGTCGACGGGCAGGAGCCCTACGATTGCCTGGTCGGCGAAAGACAATGGCGCTGGTATCTCGACGACACGCCGAAGTGACAGCGGATGCCCGCAAACCGGGCGGAGGTCAGGAATGCCAGTCTGTCGCCTTCTGTCGGCCGTCGTTGCACCCCTGGCCGCCCTGCTGGCGGCAGCCATCATGCTGCCGCGCCCGGCCGCAGCCCAGCCGGCGGCCGACCAGTGCATCGCCGTGGCGCAGGCGCCGAGCCCGATACGGCGGGCGTCCCGGCAGTTGGCCTCGCTGGAGGCCTCGGAGGCGCGTCTGACGTTCGTGGGGCACGCGACCTGGCTCATCGAGAGCCCCGCCGGCATCGGCATCGCCACCGACTACAACGACTACGTCCGCCCCTCGGTGGTGCCCGACATCGCCACCATGAACCGGGCGCACACCACCCACTACTCGCTGGCCCCCGATCCCGGCATCAAGCACGTCCTGCGCGGCTGGAGCGCCGAGGGGGTGGGACCCGCCAAGCATGACATCACGCTGGGCGACGTGCGCGTGCGCAACGTCGCCACCAACACCCGCGACTGGGCCGGCGGCTTCATCCCGCACGGCAACTCGGTGTTCATCTTCGAGCTGGCCGGCATGTGCATCGGCCACCTGGGCCACCTGCACCACACCCTGAGCGAGGAGCAGATCGGCCATATCGGCCAGCTCGACGTGGTGATGGTGGCTGTGGACGGCAGCTACACGCTCGACATCGGCGGCGTGGTGGAGACGCTCAAGGCGTTGAAGGCCCGGCTGATCCTGCCGATGCATTACTTCGAGACCACCACACTGAACCGGTTCCTTGACCGCATCCGCAGCGACTTCGCCGTTGAGATGAGCGACAAGTCCTCCGTGGTGGTCTCGCAGGCCACCTTGCCGCGCGAGCCCAAGGTGCTGGTGCTGCCGGGGCGGTGAAGGCTCCGTCGCACGCGCCGTCGCTGTGAGCGCAGAGGGCGCCCATCTTTACAGTGGTCTGAGCGCAAGGTTACAGTTCTGTGAGCATCCTACGGTCCTGAAGGGGGTCAACCTGGGGGATTTTTCATGTATGTCAGCGTCTTGCCGACTCGCGCACTACCATCTTCTTCACAGAGTCAAGCAAAAAGATTGACTCCAGGAGCGCGAACCCTATATATGGAGTGTACCCGCTGGCAGCGTGCTGTCAGCTCAAGGGCCGCTGGAGGCGAAAGCCTTGGCGGTCCTTGTGGTAAGTAGGCGGCCGCCATGCAGCAGGCCTACGTCTATGTGGACGGCTTCAATCTCTACTATCGCGCCCTGAAGGGCACAGCGTTCAAGTGGCTCAATCTGGGTCAGCTGGCTACGCGTGTCCTTGACCCTGCCGATACGGTTGCCAAAGTACGCTACTTTACCGCTCGCGTGAGTGCGAGGTCGGGCGATCCAGATGCGCCCAGACGCCAGCAGATATTCTTC
>JBAPMW010000888.1:0-6531 GCA_049278815.1 Hyphomicrobiaceae bacterium | reverse complement strand
GGCGACAGGTCGCCGCTGACGATGACGGCGTCGAAGCTCTCCTTGATGATGCCGCTCTCGTCGTAATAGCCCTGCAAGAACTTGTTGAAGCGCGGGATGCTCTCCTTCTCGCGCGTGAACCTGATCTCGTCGAGGAACGGCAGGCGGCGGCCGGCATAGGCCGGGTCGACGCGCTTGGCGTCGATGTCCTCCTTGTCGATCTCGGTGGGGAAGAAGGCGCCGGGCGCATCGGCTGGCGCGGCCGTGCGGCCATACCAGGTCTCGTTGCGCGCGAGCGTGAAGCGATGCTGCTTCTCGTAGAGGGCGAGCCGGAACGGGCCGGTGCCGACGGCGCGATCCGCCAGGTTGGGCCGCCCCTCCTTGCCGTCATAGTAGGCCACCGCCTCCCAGGCCATGGGCGTCGTGAAGGGCATGGCGAACCAGTAGAGCAGCTGCGGGTTGGGCGCCGCCAGGATGAACTCGATCTCCCGGTCGCCGCTCACCACGACGCCCTCGATGCCGCCCGCTGCCTTGTATTGCTCATGCACCGGCAGCGCCGCGAACGCGGGGTCGGCCTTGCGCCGCTCGGCGAGGCGCTTACCGAAGGCGGCAAAGCCGAGCACATCGGCAAAGGTGCCCGCGACCGGGCTGTTGACGGCTGGATCGGCAAGACGGGCGAACTGGAAGGCGATGTCCGCCGCCGTCACCTCGCGGGTGAGGCGGCCCTTCTGGCTCAGGGCAAAGCTTGGGTCGCTGTGGAACAGGATGCCGGGCCGCAGCTTGAAGCGATAGCGCTGCTGGCCGTTCGGCAAGATCTCGGGCTCGGGGACCGCCTGGGCGAGGGCCGGGATCAGCTCGTAGGGCCGCTTCAGGTAGTGGTATTGGAGCAGCGTGTCGAAGACATTGCCGATGACGATATGCTCCGCCGTGGTGTAGGCGACCGCCGGATCGAGCGTCTTGGGCGCCTCAGAGAACGAGGAGTAGACAATCCTCTTGCCGCGGTCCGCGTCGGGATAGGGATCGTTGGTGCAGCCGCCCAAGGCCAGGAGCGCACCCGAGAGCACTGCGCAAAGGCCCACAACGAGTGTCAGCCGCACGGAAGTCACCTCACGTCTCAAGCCGCCTACATGCCACCCGCGACCCGGCCGATCAATAGCGCGACGCAGGACTCACGCAGGTCTCCCTCTCCCCGCCGCCCTCGGGCCATCCCCGAGAGAGCGACCTCGCCACAACGATCCCGAGGGCGACGGGGAGAGGGTCGGGGTGACGGGATCCCGCAGCGGCGATGACGCCGGTGCGGGTCAGCCGAGCCGGAACGGCTGATCGCGCATCCATGAGCCGTGAGATAAGGTATCCCGCCAGCAACATAGAACACTCACAGGGAGCGCAACAAGGATGAGCGACCAGACCGAGGTGCGTGCGGCCGGGCTCGTGCCCCGATCAGGCGCGCTACAGGTCGTAGGACGGGTCAGCGCGTCAGCGCGTAACCCGCCATTGCACCACCAAAACGCTTGAAAACGGCGGATTACGCTTCGCTAATCCGCCCTACGACCTCTGGAGGACGCCCATGAAACGCATCGACGCCTACAATCATTTCTATCCCGCCGGCTACTACAAGAGGATGGAGGAGGTGGCCGGCGACCTCAAGGACATGTTCCGGCGCGCGCGCGCCATCAAGTCCATCCACGACCTCGAAACGCGCCTCAAGGTGGTCGAGCAGTTCCCCGACTACGCGCAGATCCTGTCCCTGCCGGCACCGACGCTGGAGACCGTCAGCAAGGGCAATCCGGAGGTTGCACTGGAGCTGGCCAGGATCGGTAACGACGGGCTGGCCGAGCTGGTGGCGAAGCACCCCAAGCACTTCCCCGGCTTCATCGCCCACGCCTCGCTCACCTCCGGCGACGCCGGCGTGCGCGAGGTGGAGCGCGCCATCAACGATCTCGGCGCGGCGGGCGTGCAGATCTTCACCAACGTCGGCGGCAAGCCGCTCGACCGGCCCGAGTTCGAGGGCTTCTTCGCCGCCATGAACAAGATCGGCAAGCCGATCTGGATTCATCCCGAGCGCGGTGCCCGCCATCCCGACTACCAGGACGAGGAGAAATCCCTCTACGAGATCTGGTGGACGTTCGGCTGGCCCTACGAGACCAGCGTGGCCATGTCGCGGCTGGTGTTCTCCAAGACCCTCGACAGGTTTCCCAACCTGAAAATCATCGTGCACCACATGGGGGCGATGGTGCCCTATCACGAGGGCCGGGTGGGACCGGGGTGGGACCAGCTGGGTAAACGTACCACGGATGAGGATTATTTCGCCCTGCTGAAAAGCCTCAAAAAGCGTCCGCTCGACTACTTCAAGCAGGACTTCAAGGCCGACACGGCGGTGTTCGGCTCACGCGCGGCCACCGTCTGCGGGCTGGAGTTCTACGGCGCGGACAACGTGGTGTTCGCCTCCGATTGTCCGTTCGATCCGGAGGGCGGCACGCAGTACATCCGCGAGACCATCAAGATCATCGACGGGCTCGATATTTCCGAGGAGGACCGGGAGAAGGTCTACTTCCGCAACATCGAGCAGCTGACAGGCAAGACGTTCACGGCAACCTGATCGACAATGGCCACGACGCTGGCGGCGGCCGGATCGGGGCCGTCGTCCGGCCGGCGTCGGCTGGGGGCAGATATTCTCGCAAGACGATGAGGCGTCGATGGGCCGGATACCACGACCGATCACCGCGACAAAATCCACTTCAGGAACATTGAGAGGCTGACAGGGCAGACGTTCATGCCGTAATAGCTTGCCCGGCCGAGTGCGCCCGGCCCAATTTGACCCGTTTGGGGCCCCGCACTACGGTTAGCCGCAACGGTTCGGGGTGGAAAACGACGTAGGGAGGACGCAGATGAAAAAACTGCTTGCAGGACTTGGCAGCCTGGCCATCGTCGCCTTCGCGGCCTCGGCCGCTCAGGCGCAGGACACGGTCAAGATCGGCCTGATCATGTCCTATTCCGGTCAGTTCGCCGACACGGCGACGCAGATCGACAACGGCATCAAGCTCTACATGAAGCAGAAGGGCGATACCGTTGCCGGCAAGAAGATCGAGCTCATCCGCAAGGACACCGGTGGCATCGCGCCCGACGTCGCCACCCGGCTGGCGAAGGAGCTGGTCACCCGCGACAACGTGGACATCGTCGCCGGTTTCGCGCTTTCCCCGAACGCGATCGCCGTCTCCAAGGTTTCGAAGGATGCCAAGAAGTTCATGGTGATCATGAACGCGGCGACCACGGTGATCATCACCATGTCGCCCTACTCGGTGCGCACCTCGGTCACGCTGCCCTCGATCGGCATGACTGCCGGCGCCTGGGCCTACAAGAGCGGCATCCGCAAGGCCTACACGATGGTGGCCGACTTCGCTCCGGGCAAGGATGCGGAGGCTGCCTTCCATTCGGCCTTCAAGAAGGCCGGCGGCGAGATCGTCGGCTCGGTGCGCATGGCGGTCGCCAACCCGGACTTCTCCGCCTACGTGCAGAAGGCCAAGGACGTCAATCCGCAATCGATCTTCATCTTCGTGCCCGGCGGCGCGCAGCCGGCGGCTATCGGCAAGGCCTTCGCCGAGCGCGGGATCGATGCCAAGAAGGTGAAGATCATCTCCACCGGCGAGGTGGTGGACGAGGCGTCGCTGAAGGGCATGGGCGATGCCGGGCTCGGCATCATCAGCGTCTGGCACTATGACTACAACCTCAGCTCTAAGGTGAACCAGGACTTCGTGAAGGCCTTCAACGCCGAGTTCAAGCGCAATCCGGACTTCTTCGCGGTCGGCGGCTACGACGGCATGCATGCCATCTACGAGGCCCTGAAGAAGACGGGCGGCAAGACCGAGGCCGACGCCCTCGTCGGTGCCGCGAAGGGCCTGAAGTGGGAGAGCCCGCGCGGTCCCATGCAAATCGATCCCGCAACCCGCGATATCGTGCAGACCATCTACATCCGCAAGGTGGAGAAGGTCGGCGACGGGCTGCGCAACGTCGTCATCGACAAGGTCGAGAACGTCAAGGACCCAGGATCGGCTGGCAAGAAGTAGCCAGACGTAGACGGTCGCTGGACAAGAACGGTTAGGCGAGGCGGCCCGTGGCGTTCGTCCTGTTCGACGGCTTTGCGTACGGCATGCTGTTGTTCATGCTGTCCGTCGGGCTGTCCGTGACGCTGGGGATGATGAACTTCGTCAACCTGGCCCACTGTGCCTTTGCCATGCTCGGCGGCTACACCGCCGTGATGCTTGTCAATCACTACGGGTGGCCCTTCCTGGCCACCCTGCCTGCGGCGTTTCTTGCGGCGGGGGCGGCAAGCGTCGTCTTCGAGCGCATCCTCTACCGCCCCCTCTACCGCGCGGGCGAGCTCGACCAGGTGCTCCTGACCATCGGGCTCGCCTTCATGTCGGTAGGGGTTGCCACCTTTTTCTTCACGTCGGAGCAGCAGCCGATCCAGACGCCGTCCTACCTGCGCGGCTCGTTCAGCGTCATGGGCGTGACGCTCAGCGCCTACCGCCTGTTCCTGATCGCCACCGGCCTCGCCGTGGCGGTCCTTCTTGCGCTCACCATCGAATACACGCGCTTTGGCTCCCGGGTGCGCGCCGCCGTCGACAATCAGCGCATGGCGCGTGGTCTCGGCATCAATGTCGACGGCGTGTTCGCCATCACCTTCGCGCTCGGCAGCGGCCTGGCCGGCCTCGGCGGTGCCTTGGCGGTCGACAGAGTGGGCCTTGACCCTCATTTCGCTTTCGCCTACCTGGTCTACGTCCTGATCGTGGTTTCGGTCGGCGGCCTCGGCTCCATCGGCGGATCGTTCGCCGCCGCCGTCCTGCTCGGCATCACCGACAGTGCCGGCAAGTACTACGTTCCCCAGATCGGCTCCTTCCTCATCTACCTCGTGATGGTCGTCATGCTGATGTGGCGCCCAGCGGGGCTGTTCGGGAGGCGGTGAGCCATGGCCGTCGCCGCCAACCCGGCGTCCGCAGCGAACCTTGCGCTCGAGGCGCAGACGCGCTGGCATCCGATCGAGCTCGCGTTCTGGGCGGCGACCCTCATTCCCTTCCTGGTGCTCCCCTATCGTCTGCAGCTGGCGAGCCAGATCGCCATCACTGCGCTGTTCGCCCTGTCGCTCGACCTGATCCTCGGCTATGCTGGCATCGTCTCGCTCGGGCATGCCGCATTCTTCGGCCTCGGCGCCTACACCGCAGGCATAATCACGAAGCCGCTCGAGATTTCTATCAAGTGGCGGTTCATTAATTTCTCCCTTGAGTCTCCCGGTTGGAGCGATCCGTTCGTGGGACTCCTGGCCGCAGCCGTAATTGCCGGGCTGTTCGGCTACGCCACGAGCTTCATCGTCGCCCGCTTCCGCCATCTGACGCTGATCATGATCACCCTCGGCCTGGGCTTCCTGCTGCACGAAGCCGCCAACCAGGCGAGCTGGCTGACAGGAGGTTCCGACGGGTTGCAGGGTGTGAACATCGGGCCGCTCTTCGGCCGCCTTCCGTTTGACCTCTACGGCTATACCGGCTACGCCTACTCGCTCACCGTGCTGTTTGTGGTGTTCCTGGCAGTGCGCCGGCTGATCCACTCGCCGTTCGGCCTCTCACTGCGTGGCATCCGCGAGAATCCGGTGCGAATGCCCGTCATCGGCGCGCCGAGCGCCTCGCATATCCGCAAGGTCTATACCATCTCGGCGGTGATCGCAGGCATCGCCGGCGCTGTGCTGGCACAGACCACCAGCACGGTCTCGCTCGGATCCATCAATTTCGAACGCTCGGCGGATGTGCTGATCGTCCTGGTGCTGGGCGGTGCCGGGCGGCTCTATGGCGGCCTGGTCGGCGCCATCATCTTCCTGGTGGCTCGCGACCAGTTCTCCGGCCTCGCCCCGCAATACTGGTATTTCTGGATGGGCCTCCTGCTTGTTGCCGTGGTCATGTTCCTGCCCAACGGCATCCTTGGCGGATTGACCCAGCTTACGCAGTCCTGGCGAGGCAAGGTGTCGTGAGGCCCTCGACAGGTCCCACCTCGCAGGTGTCGTCGCCGGCCTTGGCGACCAAGGGCCTCGACAAGAGCTTCGGCTCGCTGGTGGTGGCCAGGGACATCGACATCGCCCTGCCGCAGGGGGCGCGCTACGCCCTGATCGGCCCCAACGGCGCCGGCAAGACGACGCTCATCAATCTGATCACCGGCATGCTGCGGCCGGACTCGGGCCGCATCCAGCTGGGCGAGGAGGACATCACCGGTCTGAAGCCGCACCAGCGGGTGAAGCGGGGCTTGGTGCGCACCTTCCAGATCAACACGCTGTTCCCCCAGCTCACCGCCATCGAGGCCGTGGTGCTGGCGGTGAGCGAGCGGCGCGGGCTCGCCCGCAACTTCTGGCGCAGGCTTACCGCTTTTCCCGACGCGGTGGACGAGGCCTATGCCATCCTCAAGTCGCTTTCTCTCGGCGACGCCGCCGCGCGGCTCACGCGCGAGCTGCCCTACGGCCAGCAGCGCCTGTTGGAAATCGCCCTCGCGCTCGCCACCAGACCTAAGGTGCTC
>JBAPMW010000887.1:0-9387 GCA_049278815.1 Hyphomicrobiaceae bacterium | reverse complement strand
ATCAGGATGCCGAACAGCAGGGCAACGGCGGTGATGGCCCAGAACAGCGTGGCGTTGCCGCCGGACTGGCAGAACAAATAGATCAGCACCACCAGCAGCACGGCGAGGCCGATGTTGACGAGGTGGCGTGCCGGCAGAATGATGGGCTTGCCGGACATGCGCCCGGAGAGCTTGGCGAAGGCGATCACCGAGCCGGTGAAGGTGACGGCGCCGATGGCGACGCCCAGCGACATCTCCAGCAGGCTCGCCCCGGCGATGGTGCCCGGCTGGCCGATGCCGAACGCCTCCGGCGCGTAGAGCGCCCCGGCCGCCACCAGCACCGCCGCCATGCCCACCAGCGAGTGGAACGCCGCCACCAGCTCCGGCATCGACGTCATCGGCACCTTGCGGGCAATCGTTGCGCCGATGCCGCCGCCGATGGCGAGGCCGCCGAAGATGAGCGCCCAGGTCAGGGGCTCCGCCGGCGCGCCGATCTGGGCCAGCGTCGTGGCGATGGCGATGCCCATGCCCACCATGCCGAGCAGGTTGCCGCGGCGCGAGGTCTCCGGGCTCGACAACCCGCGCAGCGCCATGATGAACAGCACGGCGGCGGCGAGATAGAGCAGGGCAATGACGTTGGCGCTCATTGGACCCAACTCCTCGGCGGAATGAGACAATTGGCGAGATCGTAGGGCAGCAGCAGAAGGCTCGCGACGAGCAGCGGCAGGCCGAAAGGCGCCAGCGTGTAGGCAATGAAGCTCCAGGGCTGCAGGCTCGGCGCGTCGAAGACCGCTTGATGCAGCATCACCGAGCCGATGAAGATGCCCACGACCGTCGCGTAGACCAGCACGCCGACGAGCGCGGAAAACGATTGCGGCAACAGCCACTTGATGAGCGCGGCCAATACGACCCGAAGAGCCAGTGCCCACGCCACGGCCCAGGCGAGCCAGCCGATCAGAACTGCCACGTTCGTCGCATCGGACCAGCTCACCGCTTCGGCTCCCGCTTCCTGTACATGCCGAGCATGCGCTGGGTGACGAGGAAGCCGCCGAAGATGTTCACCGACGCCATGATCAGCGCCAGGACGCCGAAGATCTTGGCGAGCAGGCTGCCGTCGGCGACGAGAGCCACTCCCGTGGCCAGGAGTGCACCCACCACGATCACCGAGGAGATGGCGTTGGTGACGGACATGAGCGGCGTATGCAGCGCCGGCGTCACGCTCCACACCACGTAGTAGCCCACGAAGATGGCCACCACGAACACCATGAGCTGGTACACGAACGGGCTCACGTCGCCCCCGGCGGCGGCCAGGGCGGGGGAGGTGGTTCCGGCGAGCGCTGCAAATGCGAGTAGGGCGCTTCCGAGCCAGAGCCGCCGCCCGGATCCCCTCTCCCCGCTTGCGGGGAGAGGGTTAGGGTGAGGGGCAGCCACAAGCGCAGCGCTCACGGTGTGCCCACCATCCCGGCCCTGTCCACGAGAGGTCTGCGCCCTTGGCTGCCCCTCACCCCATCCCTCTCCCCGCGAAAAGCGGGGAGAGGGAGCCACGCGCGGAGAGCTCGTCATCATCTCACGCCCCCTGCAAGGCCGGATGCACGATGCGGCCGTCCTTCGCCACCAGCGCGCCTTTGACGATCTCGTCGTTCCAGTCGATCTTCAAGACCTTCTCCTTCTTGTCGATCATGGTCTCCAGGAACGCCAGCAGGTTCCTGGCGTAGAGGCTGGACGCGTTGACAGCGACCTCGCCCGGCAGATTGGTGGGTCCCAGGATCAGCACGCCGTTGTGGTCGATGGCCTTGTCCGGCTGGGTGAGGTCGGTGTTGCCGCCGCGCTCGGCGGCAAGGTCCACGATCACGGAGCCGGGCTTCATGCTCTCGATCATGGCGGTCGAGACGAGCTTCGGCGCCGACCGGCCGGGGATGAGGGCCGTGGTGATGACGATGTCCTGGCCCCTGATGTGGCTGGCGATCAGCTCCGCCTGCTTGCGCTGATACTCCGCCGACATGGCCTTGGCGTAGCCGGCCGCGGTCTGGGCCTGCAGGAACTCCTCGTCCTCCACGGCGATGAACTTGGCGCCCAGCGAGGCCACCTGCTCCTTGGTGGCGGGGCGCACGTCGGTCGCGGAGACGATGGCGCCGAGCCGCCGCGCCGTGGCGATCGCCTGCAGGCCGGCCACGCCCACGCCCATGATGAACACCTTGGCGGCGGGCACCGTGCCGGCCGCCGTCATCATCATGGGCAGCGCCTGGCCGAAGTGGGCGGCGGCATCCACCACGGCCTTGTAGCCGGCGAGGTTGGCCTGGCTCGACAGCACGTCCATGGACTGCGCACGGGAGATGCGCGGCACGAGCTCCATGGCCATCAGCGAGGCGCCGGTGGCGGCCAGCGCGTCGAGGCCGGCCCGGTCGTCGTAGGGTGCCAGCATGGCCGCCACGATGGCGCCGGGCTTCAGCGCCTGCACCTCCTCCGCGGCGGGCCGGCGCACCTTGAGCAGGATATCGGCCCCGTTCAGGGCCTCCGCGGCGCTTGCTGCGATGGTTGCGCCCTGCGCCTCAAGGGCCGCATCGCTGAAGCGCGAGCCGCCTCCGGCGCCCGCCTGCACCCGCACGGTGCAGCCGAACCCCGTCAGCTTCCTGACCGTCTCCGGCGAGACCGCCACCCGCGGCTCGCCCTCGCGCTCACCCGTGACCGCTATGGTAACCATCGAAGCCCCCCGCGCAGCCAGTGCCAGGCTGTGCTAACCGGCCGCGCCATCTGCATGCCGTCCGGGCTGCTGCGGCAAATCTGAAAGCCCTTCAAGGCACGCGGGCGAGCAGGAACAGCAGCACCACCGCCACGAACGCAATGAGGATCATCGTCGCGCGCAGGAAGCCTTTGTAGGTGCGCCGGTGCTCGCCATAGTCCATGGCGGGATGTTCGGCGGTCGGGTCGACGATGGCCATTGGCTCCACCTGGGTTCAGCGTGGTTACGCACGTTGGTATTCTGTATGCCAAGCCCGCTTCGTCAGCAAGCGCTTCGGCCACAGCGCCTATAGAATTTGCGGTGCGCAGGCACAAGGGTGCAAAGGGGCGCAATGCGGCGCAAAGCGGCAGTGTGTGTCAGATCCTTCTCAGCGCCCGGTGGGCATGCTTCAATTGCCACAAATCGAGCGCAACGAGATAGTTCCAGCCAACGCTTCGGAGACGCCACATGGACCTCGGCATGACGCCCAAGGTGAAGCCGCTTGTCGAGAAGGTGCGCGCCATGGTGCGCGAGGAGATCATGCCGCTGGAGGAGGAGTACGAGGCGGAGATCGGCAAGGCGGGCGACCGGTTCGTCTACACCAAGCGCCAGACGGAGATCCTGGAGGCTCTCAAGGCCAAGGCGCGCGAGCGGGGCCTGTGGAACTTCTTCCTCACCCACTCCGACAAGGGCTACGGCCTCTCCACCGTGGAATACGCTTATCTGGCCGAGGAGATGGGCTGGTCGCGGCTGGCGCCGGAGACCTTCAACTGCGCCGCGCCCGATACCGGCAACATGGAGGTGCTGGAGCGCTACGGCTCGCCTGCCCACAAGGAGCAATGGCTGAAGCCCCTGCTGGACGGCAAGATCCGCTCGGCCTACGTCATGACCGAGCCGGCGGTGGCCTCCTCGGACGCCACCAACCTCGTCATGGAGGCCAAGCTCGACGGCGACGAGTGGGTCTTGAACGGCGAGAAGTGGTTCGCTTCCGGCGCCGGCGACCCGCGCTGCAAGATCTACATCGTCATGGTCCTGACCGACCCCGACGCGCCTGAGAAGCACAAGCGCCACTCGCAGATCCTGGTGCCGGCGGGCACCGAGGGTGTGGAGATCGTGCGTCCCATGCAGGTCTACGGCAACGACGATGCCCCGCACGGCCACATGCACCTGCGCTTCAAGGACGTGCGGGTGCCGAAGGAGAACCTGATCCTCGGCCGCGGGCGCGGTTTCGAGGTCTCGCAGGGACGGCTGGGGCCGGGCCGCATCCACCACTGCATGCGCGCCATCGGCCAGGCCGAGCGGGCGCTGGAGCTCATGTGCCGGCGCGCGCTGACGCGCGAGGCGTTCGGCAAGCCGCTGGCCCAGCTCGGCGCCAACTACGACATCATCGCCGAATCGCGCATGAAGATCGAGATGGCCCGCCTCCTGTGCCTCAAGACGGCCTCCATGATGGAC
Organism: Hyphomicrobiaceae bacterium; assembly: GCA_049278815.1. Lineage (GTDB taxonomy): Bacteria > Pseudomonadota > Alphaproteobacteria > Rhizobiales > Hyphomicrobiaceae > AWTP1-13. The sequence goes on along the minus strand of JBAPMW010000887.1, from coordinate 5,234 downwards.
ACCGCCTCCCCGCGCGAGGCGGCGCCGTGGATCTCGCAGATCAAGGTGGTGGCGCCGCGGATCGCGCTGGAGATCACCGACGAGGCGGTGCAGATGCACGGCGCCATGGGCGTCACGCAGGACGTGCCGCTGGCCCGCATGTGGACCAGCCTGCGCACCCTGCGCCTGGCCGACGGCCCCGACGCGGTGCACCGCCGCCAGGTCGCGCGTGCGGAGCTCAGGCGGTATACGAACCAGAGGATGTAGGTCGCTGCCCGCGGAGGGGACGTGAGAAGATGATACCCGCAAACGCCGCCGCTCGTGTGGCGCCAGGCGCCGGCCATATCGTCCCCTCCCCCCTTGCGGGGGAGGGACAGGGTGGGGGGGATTGCAGAACATCGAAGGTCGGGAGTCCCCCCACCCCTAGCCCCTCCCCACAAGGGGGAGGGGGATCCGCGCGGGGTTTGTGGCAAGGGGCTGCCCCATGACCTCCTTCGCCAATCAGGCCGCCCAGATCGATACGATCGCGCTTGCCCGACACCTCGAGGCGCAGCTGCCCGGCTTCAAAGGCCCGATCCAGGCGCAGAAGACGCCGACCGGGCAGTCCAACCCGACCTTCATCCTCACCACGCCCAGCGGGCGCTATGTGCTGCGCAAGAAGCCGCCGGGACAGCTGCTGAAATCCGCGCACCAGGTCGATCGCGAGTACCGCGTCATGAAGGCGCTGGAGGGCACCGACGTGCCGGTGCCGCGCATGCTGCACCTCACCGAGGACGACGGCGTCATCGGCACGGCGTTCTACGTGATGGCGTTCGTCGAGGGTACCGTGTTCTGGGACCCGGCGCTGCCGGAGCTGACCAACGCCCAGCGCGCCAAGGTCTACGACGAGCAGAACCGGGCGCTGGCCGCACTCCACTCCGTGGACCCCGCCAAGGTGGGCCTCGCCGACTTCGGCCGCTCGGGGAGCTACTTCGCGCGCCAGCGCGACCGCTGGACCAAGCAGTACCGCGCCTCGGAGACCGAGCGGCTGGAGGACATGGAGACGCTGATCTCCTGGCTGGAGAGCAACGAGCCGCCCGACGACGGCCGCTCATCCCTGGTGCACGGCGACTACCGCGTCGACAACATGATCTTCGCGCCCGACGGCTCCCGCCTGCTCGCCATCATCGACTGGGAGCTCTCCACCATCGGCCACCCGTTCTCGGATCTGGCCTACCAGTGCATGCAGTGGCGGTTTCCCAACCATGAGACCATGCGCGGCCTCGCCAACGTGGATCGCAAGGCGCTGGGCATCCCTACGGAGGAGGAGTACGTCGCCAAGTACTGCGAGCGCATGGGGCTGACGCACATCCCGCACTGGAGCTTCTGCCTCGCCTTCTCCTTCTTCCGCCTCGCCGCCATCGTCCAGGGCGTCAAGAAGCGCGGGCTCGAAGGCAACGCCTCCAACCCCGAGAAGGCGATCGAATCCGGCAAGCGCGTGCCGATGATGGCGCGGATGGGGGCGGAGGTGATCTCGCGTTAGCGCACCCGCGTTTGCCCCTATTGGGGTATTTATATTCATCGTGGAAACGGGGAGGAGGCCAGTGCGGTGCCGTCTCCAAGGCAGGCTGTCACGGAGATGATGCTCGTGCGACAATAGCCAGATGAAGGCGAAAGTGAGAATTCGTCGGCAACAACGGGATATTGAGAGAAGAGAGGAGACGCCTTATATGGGGAGAGGAGATAAAATTGGGATTATTGGCGGTTCCATTGGTCTATTGGCGACGATTGTCGCAATGGTGGCGATTGTTGCCAGCCGCGCACAACTTAACGGTAGTCACTTCTGGACCAGTTATGTATTCTTTAATGTGTTCTCCTTGCTCGCACTCTTTACCTTTAGCGTCGTTATCGGAGTATCATTGCGCCACGGGCTGAAGCGTCGGCACATAACCAAGGCAAGCACATCATGGGCAAAAGAAAATTTCAACACCTCTATCTCCTTTCTATTGGTGGCGCTGTGGATCCCGATATTTGTATCGTGGCTCTTTTTTGTTAGCGAAACAAGCTATCTGCCCGATCAGCGCGCAAGCCCCCTTGCGCAAGATTCCTATTTCTATCTTATACTGTGGGTGCTTCCCACCACCGGGTTAGCACTGGTATCCTTGTGTTATCTGATAGAGGAGTTGTTCAATCCAACGAATTCGCCCTAGCGAGAAGAGACAGTGCCGAATTCTGCCTTCAAGGTGCTCGACGTGACCCGTCCTGTGGTGACAGCCAAGTGGCGCCTTTGAGTTGGGCTGCAAACTGTACAGTAGCCCGGAGAGTACCAACTGCGCGCGCACTTTGGAGACCCCGCATGCCCACCGCCACCGACAAGATGCTCGCCCGCAAGGAGGGGCGGGTTGGGAGGATGATCTTCAACAGCCCGGAGCGGGCTCTCTGCCGAGAGGGAAAGTCCATTCGTTCACCAAGCACCTTTGCAGATCCCACCAGCATGTGTTAGCTAAGGCTAGTTTAGTCAAACGAGGCAAGCCATGCCCACCTATACGGTCCACGCTGCCAAAACCAACCTCTCCAAGCTCATCGAGCGCGTCGAGCAGGGCGAGGAGGTCGTGATCGCGCGCGGGAAAAAGCCGGTCGCGCGCCTGGTGCCGATCGGACTGCCGGCGCATATCCGCCGGCGCCGCGCGTTCAGTGTGCTCAAGGGCAAGCTGAAGCTGCCGGATTCCTTCTTTTTCGATCCCCTGCCCGAGGAGGAGCTGAAGGCGTGGGCGGGGAGCAAGGATTGATGGCCTCTCTCCTCGATACGCACGCTCTGATCTGGTGGCTGGAGGGCGACCCCCGCGTTTCGCAACGACTGCGCGAACGGTTGAGCAGTGCGGATGAGGACGTCTTCGTGAGTGCCGCGTCGGCATGGGAGATCGCGACCAAGGCTCGGCTGGGCAAGCTCGCATCGCCGAAGTTGCTGTTGGCGGACTTCCCCGAGGCGGTCGAGACATTGGGCTTCCTGCCGCTGCCCATCGATCTGCGCCATGGCCAGGAGGCCGGCCAGCTGCCTGGGGAGCACCGCGACCCCTTCGATCGCATGCTCGCCGCGCAGGCTCGAGTAGAGGGGCTGACCCTCGTGAGCGCCGATCCCGCCTTCAAGGCGCTCGGTGTGGCTGCGCTGTGGTGACAGCCCAGGCGAGAGCGGATGCTTGGGCGCTCGACTGCGTGGCTGTAGAGTAGCACCCCGGAACGCCACTGCCCCCGGAGAATTCCATGAGCGCCACCACCGCCACCGACAAGATGCTCGCCCGCAAGGAGGGCCGGGTTGGGAGGATGATCTTCAACAACCCGGAGCGGCACAATGCCGTGTCGCTCGATATGTGGGAGGCGGCGACGCGCATCCTGGAGAACTTCGCAAGGGACGACGAGGTGCGCGTGGTCGTGGTCAGCGGGGCCGGCGGCAAGGCGTTCGTGTCGGGCGCCGACATCTCCAAGTTCGAGAGCGAGCGGGCAACGCAAGAGGCGATAGCGCGCTACAACGCCATCTCCGGCACGTTCTATGCCACGCTCTACGACTGCCCCAAGCCGACGCTGGCTGAGATCCGCGGCTACTGCATCGGCGGCGGGCTCAACCTCGCCATCGCCTGCGACCTGCGCTTCTGCACGGAAGGCTCCCGCTTCGCCCTGCCGGCCGCCAAGCTCGGCCTCGGCTACGGCTATGCCGGCTTGAAGCGCTTCTTCGACACCATCGGGCCGTCGCACACCAAGGACATCTTCTTCTCCGGCCGCCAACTCGGCGCCGCAGAGGCCCTGGCGATGGGCATCGTCAGCAAGGTGCTGCCCGAGGCGGAGCTGCCGGCCTTCGTGGCGGACTATGCCAACACCGTCGCCGAGAACGCGCCGCTGACGATTGCCGCCATCAAGCAGGCCGGCGTCGAGGCCCTGAAGCCGGAGGCCGAGCGCAACCTCAAGCGGGTGGACGAGATGGTCGCCCGCTGCTTCGCCAGCCAGGACTACATCGAGGGCCGCACCGCCTTCATGGAGAAGCGCAAGCCGGCGTTCAAGGGAAGGTAGGTTGGGTTAGGGCCGAAGGCCCGTAACCCAACATCGGCAATCCGCGACACGTTGGGTTACGCCGCTTCGCGGCTAACCCAATACGAGAGCTACGAGAACGCGTCCTGCGTGATGCTGGCATACCAGGCGTCGGCGTGCTGCGCTTCCAGCCGGCGCTGCTCGCGCCGCTCCGCCAGGGGACCGCGGGGCGAGACGCCGCCAGGTGTGTCCTCAAAGCCCGTGTCGGTGGGACGGAAGATGTTGATCACCGATATCCCGTACTCGTCGCCCACGTGGCTGAAGCAGGTGTTGAAATAGACCGGATCGCCCGGAGCGGGCTTGCTCTCCAGCGCCGCCGCTGCCGCAGCCACCGCATACTTGGAGGTGGTGTTGGCCATGTAGCCCGACTTCGGCATCGGCGCGGCGTTGGTGGCGTCGCCGATGACGTGGATGTGCGGCGCCTTCTCAGCCTCGAAGGTGCGGTTGTTGATCGGCACCCAGCCGCTCTTGTTGGCAAGGCCGGCATCAATGGCGATCCTGGCCGCCGACTGCGGCGGGATGACGTTGCCCACATCGACCTTGTGCTTTCTGCCGAGCTCGGTCTCGAAGATCTTCTCCTTCACGTCGACGCGCGTGACCTTGCCGTCCTTGCCGAGCGCCACCCACTCGACCATGTCGCCGTAGAGCTCCCGCCAGCCGTCCTGGAACAGGCCCTGCTTGGAGAACGCGTCCTTGGCGTCGAGCGCCAGGATCTTGGACCCGGGCTTCGTCTTCTTGAGGTAGGAGGCCACCATGCTGATGCGCTCGTAAGGGCCGGGCGGACAGCGGAACGGGTTGTCGGGAATGGCGAACCCGACGACGCCGCCGTCGGGCAGCGCCTCCAGCTGCCGGCGCAGCAGCGTGATCTGCGCGCCGTCGGCGCCGAGCCAGGCGTGGGGGAAGATTCGCGACGCCGCCTCGTCGTAGCCGTCGATGCCGCCCCAGCGGATGGCGATGCCGGGGCTCAGGATCAGCTTGTCGTAGCCGATGGTCTGGCCGCCGGCGAGGCGCACCGTCCTGGCGGCCGGATCGATGGCCAGCACCGTGTCGCGCACATGCCGCACGCCACGCTTAACAAGGCCGTCGTAGCTGTGCGTGATCTGCGGCAGCGTGCGCCGGCCGGCCAGGATCAGGTTGCCGTAGGGGCAGGTGATGAACCTGTCCTTGGGCTCGATCAGCGTCACGCTGAGCCGGGG
>JBAPMW010000886.1:0-3670 GCA_049278815.1 Hyphomicrobiaceae bacterium | reverse complement strand
CTGAGGTCATCGCCAGACGTGGAAGGGGAAGGCGTCGATCCGGCACAGGTGCAGCAATACTTCGTCAGGAGCGGCCGCTACACCGCGGGCACGGCCACCAGATACAGGCCGTCCCTCCTCACCGCCGGACCCAAGTATCAGCATCTGGCTAAAGGCCTGCCGATCGGCATGCGCTTGCATTCGGCGCCGGTCATCCGCCTGGCCGATGCCAAGCCGGTGCACCTGGGCCACACGGTCAAGGCGGACGGCCGCTGGCGACTGTTCGCCTTCGCCGGTGCGGAGCATCCGGCGCAGCCGTCGTCCCGCATCGGAGCCCTGTGCCGCTTCCTCGCCGAATCCCCGCAGTCCCCGGTGCGGAGGTACACGCCGGCGCAGGCGGATATCGATTCGGTCATTGACGTCCGCGCCGTCTTCCAGCAGGGACACCGCGAGCTTGCCCTGGAGGCCATGCCCGCCTTTCTGCTCCCCCGCAAGGGCCGCTACGGCCTCATCGACTACGAGAAGATGCTCTGCCCCGACTTGAAGAGCGGCCACGACGTCTTCGACCTGCGCGGCATCGACCGTCACGGCGGCTGCGTGGTCGTCGTGCGACCCGACCAGTATGTTGCCCATATCCTTCCGCTCGATGCCTTTTCGGAGCTTTCGGCCTACTTCGACGGGTTCATGGTGCCGCTGAGTTGAATGCGGCGCCGGCCGCCAGCGTACTCCGTTCGGAGGACGCCATGGCGCGGCGGCGATGCTACCTCGCGCCCCACAAGCAGCCCGTCGATCGCGTGGAACCGTCGAGCCAGGCAGGCCTTGCGCCACGCGGAGAGCGGTCGGTCATGCACAGAAGCGTGGAAAAATGAGCTACGAAGGTCAACGTGTCATGTCGGCAGTGATATTTGCCCTCATCTGGACAGCGGGCATGCTGTGGTGGTTCTACCCCGACCCGGGCGTGATGCACCCGGCCCTGCTTGCCGCCGGGGGCGTGATCATCGGGCTGCTCTGGTATTGGATTCGCGGACGGCTTTGGCGCAACGTCGAATAGCGGCGCGCCGGGCAATCGGCGCAACGGCGCCTACCCAGCATTGCGCCTTTCGCGCAGCTTGAGCCTCCTACGGCCCTCAGTCGTTGCGCCAGCCCCGCTTCAGGTCCGCCAGCACACCCGATCTCGGCGCCGCCGCGCGCGGCCGGATGTCGGCGAAATCGGCCCAGTGCCGGCACAGGTCGGCGAAGCGGCGCCGCTCGGCGGGCGGCATGGCGTCCACCTCCTCGCGGGTCAGGACGTTGAAAAGCGCGGCGATCTTGTGGGCGACGGACATCGTAACAGCTCCTTGACTATCCAGCTCTTGACAATCGCGTTCGAGCGGTTACACCGCGTACATCAGGTTACTCGTTGATTGTAGGCGCGTCAATGCACGGCGGTTACAGGTAGTGTCCTACGGACACTCGCCGGTTACAAAGTGCACATGACGACGAAGACGCGCCGCAAGAAGAAGCTGCTGGAGCCGATGTCGATCCGCCTGGACCCCGACGTGAAGGCCGCCCTCGAAGGTTTCGCCGAGGAGGAGGACAGAAGCCTGTCTTCCTACGTCAACCGCGTGCTGCGCGACCACGTCGAGCGGGTGGGCACGCAGCAGCCAGATGTCAAACCCGAAACCAAGAAAAAGCCACCGGAGCGCTCGTAGGCCCTTCTCCACAGCCAAACAGCAACAGTGCTATCGCTGCGCTGGTGGTTGACTTGGCATCTGTGCAGGAGAAGCATCGGCCGAGCCGGCTTGCGCCACCGCTCTGCGGCGCGGATTGCCGTCCGGTCCACGCACGTAGGCTGGAGCCGCCACCTCTCGGTGCCAAATAAGGGCTGAGCGGGGGGCGCAGACGCAGGCAGTGCTAGGCCGGGGGCGGGCCGAATACCAGCACCGCGTTGAGCCCGCCGAACGCGAACGAGTTCGACATGGCGTAGGTGACCCGCTGCTCGCGCCCGGCGTTCGGCACGTAGTCGAGGTCGCAGCCCTCGCCCGGCTCGTCCAGCCCCATGGTGGGCGGTACCCAGCTCTCGCGCATCGCCTTGATGCAGGCCACCGCCTCGATGCCGCCGCCGGCGCCCAGCGGGTGACCATGCATCGACTTGGTGGAGGAGATGGCCAGCTTGTTGGCGTGGCCGCCGAAGACCTCCTTGATGGCGTTGGTCTCGTTGAGATCGTTGATGGTCGTGGCCGTGCCGTGGGCGTTGAGATAGTCGATCTCCGTGGGCGCCAGCCTGGCATCCTCCAGGGCGAGCCGCATGGCCTCCTTGGGCCCCTCGATGTCCGGGTTGACCATGTCCTTGCTGTCGGACGTCATGCCGAAGCCGACCACCTCCGCCAGGATCGTCGCCCCGCGCGCCTTGGCGTGCTCCAGCGACTCCAGCACCAGGATGCCCGCGCCCTCGCCCAGGACCGTGCCGTTGCGCCGCTTCGCGAAGGGGAAGATGCCCTCCGGCGACAGCACGTGCATGGCCTGCCAAGCCCGCATGGTGCCGTAGGTGATGACGGCCTCGGAGGCACCGACGACGGCCACGTCCACAACGCCCTGGCGGATGTAGTCGCGACCGACGCCCACCGCATGCGCCGCTGTGGAGCACGCGCTGCAGGTGCCGAACACCGGCCCTTTGATTCCGAACTCGATGCCGACGTGGGCCGCACCCGAGGAGCCGATGATGCGGATCAGCGTCATCGGGTTGGTGGCTTTCTTCTTCTTGATGAAGAGGTCGCGATAGGCCTCCTCCATCGCCACCAGGCCCGCGCCGCCCGAGCCGACGATGCACGCCGCGCGATAGGGGTCCTTGAACGGCTTCTCCAGGCGCGCCATGGTCAGCGCCTCGTCGGCGGCGGCGGCGGCGAACCAGGAATATCGGTCCGCGTACTGGATCACCTTGTCGCGCCGGAAGCCCTTCAGGCGCACTTTGGGGTCGAAGTCCTTCACGTGGGCCGCGATCTGGATCTTGAGATCCTCGAGGGGTATCTCGAGCGGCCCTATGCCCACTTGGCCTAGGCGGCACCCGGCCCAGAACTCCGGAACAGTGTTCCCGATGGGCGTTACGGCCCCGAGGCCGGTAACGACCACGCGGCGCAGTCCGCCAGTTCCCATGGTCCAGAGTCTTTCGTTTGCGGTGCCGGTGAGCGGCGCGACAATCCCTCGTTCCGCCGTCGTCAAGCCCTCAAGTCCTTCCCCTTGTCAGGCCTTGGCCGTCTGCGCCCCGCTTTGTGCGATCAGGGTCCGCACGCGGTCCACCACCGAGCCCACCGTCTTGAAATCGGCGGCTTCCTCGTTGGCGTTGTAGGGGATCTCGATGCCGAAGCTGTCCTCAATGTCGAACACGATCATTGCCAGATCGAGCGACTCGATCTTCAGGTCTGTCAGCGCGGTGCCGAGCCCGATATCATCGCGCGGCTCCTTCATGTGCTTCTTCAGGATGTCGACGATCTTGCTTGCTACTTCGTCCATCTCGCTCTCCCACCGCGCCCGCGGCTATCGGGGCATGTCGGGGACCTTATCGGTTAACGATCCTTGCTCAATCCGGGCGCGCCCGGAAGGTTCGCTCAGGCGTGTCCACATATACGCAAAGAAACGAATAGTCCAGCCACGCCAATGCCTCCCAAAGGGGACACATGGTAGCTCCTGTGAGTCGTGGCATGAACCCACCGGA
>JBAPMW010000885.1:0-1554 GCA_049278815.1 Hyphomicrobiaceae bacterium | reverse complement strand
CACACAAGGACGGCGATGCGAGAGGCACGGCCCTGGGAGTGACTATGATCGAGCGGATATTGCGCGTCGGATAAGCCAAGAGACGCACCGCCCCAGGACCCATCCTCCTCCACAGATGACGCCGAAGACGGCGAGCAGATGACCGGCCACGGACAACCCCGTGTCCCAGAGACCAGCCGATATACACCGTGAGAGCAATAGCGCGAGGTTGAGCGCCGCGGCGCCAAATGGGAGGAGGATGGCCATCCACAAGGGTCGCTGACTGGCGCCAAGGACGGAGGCACCTGCGAGTTCGAGACATCCAAGCGCGGGTGCATCTCGCTGAGATAGAGCGAAACGAGAAGAAGAATGGGCGAAGCCAATATGAGTGCGCAGACAGCGAGGAGCATTTCTACCAAGTCGTCGACGAACGCCATCCGGCCCTCTCCCGGGCTTGCCCTTTACGTTAACTTGTTGCCAGGAACGAGCCACGCGCTTAACGTGCATGGATCACGAAGACCGGCCCGGCATTCACACAAGGACGGCGATGGGAGAGGAGCGGCCCTGGGAGCGGAGCTATCCGCCCGGCGTGCGGTGGGATGCGCCGCTCGAGATATCCACCCTTCCGGCGATGCTGGACGTCTTCACGGCGCGGTGGGGACCGAAGCCGGCGCTCGAATATCGCGGCCGCACGGTGAGCTATGCCGAGCTGCGGGCCGCCGTCGACAGCCTGGCCTCGGGGTTCCTGGATCTCGGCGTGCGCCCGGGCACGGCTGTGGCGCTCTACCTCCCCAACACCCCCTATCACCCCATCGCGTTCTTCGCGGTGCTGCGCTGCGGCGGTCGCGTGGTGCCCCTGTCGCCGCTGGATGCCGAACGGGAGCTGGCCCTCAAGCTCAGGGACTCCGGCGCCCGCATCCTCGTGACGACCAACGTGGGTGGCCTCCTGCCCATGGCGCGGAAGCTCAAGGCCGGAGGCTTCGTCGACCGGCTGATCGTCGGCGACGACCGGGCCTTCGGCCCCTCCGCGCTGCCGACCACGCCGATCGCCGGCGATGCCGACAGCATCGGCTTTGAGACGCTGAGCGAGGCCGGCGCCGGCAAGCTGCCGCGGCGGTGGCCGGAGCTTAGCGTCGAGGACATCGCGCTCCTGCAGTACACCGGCGGCACCACCGGCCGGCCCAAGGGCACCATCCTCACCCACGCCAACCTGAGCGCCGCCAGCGCCATGTACAAGGCCTGGAGCGAGCCCCAGGGCCTCTCCAGGCCCGGCGAGGAAAGGGTGATCTGTGTCCTGCCCCTGTTCCACATGTACGCGCTGAGCGCCGTGATGCTGCGCTGCCTGTGCGAGGGCCACGAGCTGATGCTCCGGCCGCGCTTCGACGTCGAGACCACGCTCGACGATATCGAGGTGAAGCGCGCCACGATGTTCCCCGGCGTGCCGACCATGTGGATCGCGCTTGCCAACGCCCCTGGCATCGAGACGCGCGACCTCTCCTCCCTGCGCCGGGTCAGCTCCGGCGGAGCGCCTCTGCCGGTGGAGGTGGCGGACCAGTTCGAGCGGCTCACCGGCCA
>JBAPMW010000884.1:0-1567 GCA_049278815.1 Hyphomicrobiaceae bacterium | reverse complement strand
TGATGTTGGTCATGTCGGAGCCGTCCTCCTCCTCCGCCTCCAGGAAGGTCTCGTCCTCCGCGCCGGCCACAGCCTCGTCGTCGCCCTCGATCGCCGGCAACGCGTCCTCATCGCCTTCGGTGAGGGCCTCTGCCGGCTTCGCCACAGGCCGTTTCGGGGCCGGAGCCGGGGCGGCGGTCACAACCGCGGCCGGAGCGACGTTGAGCTGGTACACCGTCTGGCAGATCGGGCAGACGATGGGATTGCGGTCGAGGTCGTAGAAGCGGGAGCCGCACTCGGTGTTCTGGCAGGTGCGCTTGGTGCCGCGCTGGGCTTTGGTGGACATGGGCCTACCCTCTAGGCGGAAAATTCGGGGCGCTCATTGCACGGGTCGGCGCCGGCTGTCAAAAGCAATTGCGTCAGCAGGCAATTGCGTCGGCGCCGCAGGGCATTCGCCCCCTGTATAGGCGCACCGCGCGTCAGGTTGACAGGCCTGTACCCGCTTGCTCTAAGGCAGCCGCCGGATCGCCCCCTGATCGAGCCGGAGAGGCGGACCGGCCCGTTCAGCTCCGCTCAGCCAAGGCCATGCCTGCCGTGTCGCATGCAACTCAATCGCCGCTGAGCGCCCACCGCGCCAAGGCCCTCGGTGGCCGCGTGCGCGTGCCGGGCGACAAGTCCATCTCGCACCGGGCCCTCATGCTGGGGGCGCTGGCGACCGGCCGCACCCGCATCACGGGCCTCCTGGAAGGCGAGGACGTGCTGAGAACGGCGAAGGCCCTTGAGGCGCTGGGGTGCCCCATACGCAGGGACGGCGCGGTGTGGGAGGTGCTGGGGCGCGGCGTCGGCGGGCTGGAGCAGCCGGCCGGGCCTTTGGATTTCGGCAACTCCGGCACCGGCGTGCGCCTGATGCTGGGCGTGCTCGCCGGCCACGGCCTGACGGCGCGCTTGGCGGGCGATGCCTCCCTGTCGCGGCGGCCGATGGGCCGGGTGTTGCGGCCCCTGGAGCGCATGGGGCTGGAGGTGCTGGCAAGCGGCCCGGAGGGGAGCCGGGATACCCTTCCCCTTACCATACGCGGCACCGCCGACCTGATGCCGATCGAGTACCAGCTCCCCGTGGCCTCGGCCCAGATCAAGTCGGCCGTGTTGATCGCCGGCCTGCACGCCAGCGGCGAGACCACGGTGATCGAGCCGGCCGCCACCCGCGACCACACCGAGCGCATGCTCGGCTACTTCGGCGCCCAGGTGACGGCCACCAAGCGCCAGGGGCTCAGAGCCGTCTCGGTCAAGGGCGACGCGGAGCTGGCGGGCCGCGACGTTAACGTCCCGGGCGACCCGAGCTCGGCCGCCTTCCTGGCCGCCGCGGCGCTGATCGTGCCGGGCTCCGAGGTGACGATCGAGGGCATGCTCGTCAATCCGACCCGGACGGGCTTCTATACAACCTTGCGCGAGATGGGCGCCGATGTGTCCTTCGCCGAGGAGCGCATCGAGGGCGGCGAGCCGGTCGCCGATATCCGCGTGCGCCATGCCAGGCTCAGGGGCGTGCGAGTGCCGCCCGAGCGCGCGCCGAGCATGATCGACGAGTATCCCG
>JBAPMW010000883.1:0-4316 GCA_049278815.1 Hyphomicrobiaceae bacterium | reverse complement strand
GCGTAGAGCTCGCGCACGCCGATACGCGCCGGCCCATCGCCGGTGCCCGCCAGCGTCGCCAGATCTAAGCCGCGGCGCCTGCCGATCACCGACGTGACCAGGTTGACCAGCACGGCGCGAATCTCCGGCAGGCGCACGCGGAAGCGGGCATGGTAGGCCTCCTCGAACAGCGCCTGCAGCTCCTCGCGGCTGACCGCTGGGGAGGGGACGGCGACGCGGATCAGATGGGTCTGGCCGCGGAACTGCATGTCGGCGCCGTGCAGCACCACCGTCTCGACGATCTCGTCCCGCTCCGCGGCGTTGATGGCCTCCCCCTGGGCGCGCTGGGCTTCCAGCGTCGCTTTGACGACGTCCATATCGAGCGTGGCAAGCGGTGCATTGACGGTGTTGACGAGGTCCTGGCGCAGGTCGGCGACCAGACAGCCGAGCGCGTTGGTGAGCCCCGGTCGCGCCGGCACCAGCACCTCGGGGATGCCCAGCTCGCGGGCAATCGCCACGGCGTGCAGCGGCCCGGCGCCGCCGAACGCGAACAGCACGAAGTCGCGCGGGTCGTAGCCGCGCGACAGCGAGACGAGACGAATGGCGCCGGCCATGTGGGTATTGGCGAGCCTGAGGACGGCGGCGGCCGCATCCTCGACGGAGAAGCCGAGCGGCCGGGCCAGCCGGTCCCGGATCGCGGCGCGCACAGCCGCCACGTCGACGGTGCCCTCAACCGCGGTCAGGCCGGCGGGGTCGAGCCGGCCGAGCACCAAGTTGGCGTCGGTGATGGTGGGCTCGGTGCCGCCGCGGCCGTAGCAGATCGGCCCCGGCGTCGAGCCGGCGGATTCCGGCCCCACCTTCAACACCCCGGCCGCGTTGAGCGACGCAATGGAGCCGCCGCCGGCGCCGACCGAGCGCACGTCCACCATCGGCACGTGGATCGGCAGGCCGTAGGCGATGGCCAGCTCGGAGGACACCTCCGGCACGCCGCCGTGGATCAGCGCCACGTCGGTCGAGGTGCCGCCCATGTCGTAGGTGATGGCGTTGCTCACGTCAGACTGGGCCAGCGTAGCCGCCGCGGCGATCACGCCCGAGGCCGGTCCCGACATCACCGTCTTGGCGGCGTCGCGGGCGACGAGGCGCGAGGAGACGGTGCCGCCGTTACCGTTCATGACCAGCAGGTCGCGAGCGAAGCCGCGCGCCTCCAGCTCGCTGTGGAGCCGGCGCAGGTAGCGGTCGAGGATCGGCTGCACCGCAGCATTCACGGAGGCGGTCGTGCCGCGCTCGTACTCGCGGTATTCGGAGAGCAGCTCGTGCCCCAGCGTCACGTAAGCGTTGGGCCACAGCGCACGCACGATCTCGCCGGCGCTGAGCTCGTGCGCCGGGTTGGCGTAGGAATGCAGGAAGTGGATGACGACGCTCTCGCAGCCGTCGGCGAGGAGCGCGCGGGCGGCGGCGGCCACGGCCGCCTCGTCGAGCGGGCGCACCACGCTGCCCCGCGCATCCATGCGCTCGGCCACCTCGATGCGGCGGTCGCGCGGCACCAGCGGCGCGAAGGTGCCGGTCATGCCGTAGGGCCGCGGCCGGGTGCGGCGGCCAAGCTCCAGCGTATCGCGGAAGCCCGCCGTGGTTATCAGCCCGACGCGGGCGATCTTGCGCTCCAGAAGCGCGTTGGTGGTGGCGGTGGTGCCGTGGATCAGGAGGTCGAGCTCGGCGGGCGCCACGCCCGCCTCCGCGATGGCGGCCAGCACGCCGTCGGTCTGGTTGGGGAGGGTGGTGGGCACCTTGCCGATGCGCACCTTGGGTCCATCGGGGCCGCTCTCGTGCACCACGATGTCGGTAAAGGTGCCGCCCACGTCGATGCCGCTGACGCGGCGCGTGCGCCCCGATGCCGGCAATGCTTGGGTCCCCGATGACCCCACGGCGTCGCCTCCTCTCACGAGGCCCGCGGCCAAATGCGATTTGCCCCGGCTCCGGCCTTTGCCGATCTTTAGCGTGCGAATGATCTCTGTCAACGGCGCCGATGGCGTTCCCCAAGCGCTACGGGACGAGATTCGGCAGCCTTAGCGGGATCAGGCTGCTGCGCGCCGGACCTTGCACACCTTCAGCTCGCCTTCGCGCTTACGCGCCTGCGCCATGTCGTATTCCAGCTGCATGCGCAGGAGATGGTCCATCCGGGGGCCGAATGCCTTCTCGATTCTGAGCGCCATCTCGGCTGACAAGGCAGACTTCTCGTTGAGAAGATTGTTCAACGCCTGTCGCGTCACGCCGAGGGCACGGGCGGCCTCCGTCACGGTCAGTCCAAGCGGCTCGACGACCTCGCGCCTGATGAAGCCGCCGATATGCGGAGGATCCTTCATGCGCATGATACGGCCCACCTAATGATAGTCGACCAGATCGAGATTGAACGCATCTCCATCCTCGAACTTGAACGTCAACCGCCAATTGCCCGTGACCGTGAGACCCCACCGGCCTTTGAGCTTCCCCTTGAGCGGGTGAAGCCGCCAACCTGGCAGCACACCAAGATCGTCGACCGTCTGTGCCGTGTCGATCGCAAGCAACATATCGCGGAGCTTATCGACCGAGGCTGGCGGAACTCCACGCTCGTCGCCGTCCTCGAACAGCCGCCGCAACCCCTTGTGACGGATGCTACGGATCGGCATGTCGTCACCTAAATGCAGCGACAATTGTCACTTGTCAATAAGGAGGGGCTGAGCTACATGCCTTCCAGCCTCAGCCTCCCCTCACCGCACCCGGCGCGGGTTCATGTAGAGGTCGGCCTCCTGCTTCTCGATCTTGGGCTCGTAGGTGCCGCGGCGCACGTCGCGCGCCAGCCGGCGCATGTGGCGGCGGCAGTCCGGGTTGAAGATCAGCATCCCGCTGAACAGCTTGAGCACCGTCAGGAGCCGTGGATTGGCGTGGTCGGGATGCACGCGTCCGCGCCACTTGCCGCCGATCGAGAACACCTTGCCGTCGATGCGGCCCACCGCCTCGTTGCCCTGGCTGTAGAGGGTGTAGTCGCCGCCCAGGTCGATGACATCGCGCTTCAGCCGGTAGAACCGCGGCTTGCCGTCCTCGATCAGGAAGAACGAGAAATGCTCCGGTGCCAAGGGCCACTTGTTGGCCGAGCGCTCCAGGTAGACGATGCTGTCGGTGTCGTTGGCGTTGACGGAGAACACCGTGACCGGCAGCCCGCGCGCGCCCAGCGTCAATTGCAGGCTGCGGCCGATCATCAGGTCCATGGTGGCGCGCCAGTTCAGCGTCTCGTTGAAGAGCTTCATGACGAGGCGCTTGTCCATCCCGGCGTTCTTGCCCCACAGGTCCTCGCGGTAGCCGAGGAGCGCGGTGCGCTCGCCGTTCTCGATCACCTCGGCGAAGATATCCATGTCGGAGGTGAACTGGCGCGACTTGGCCCGGTTGCGGCTGTGCTTGTAGAGGCCGAACTCGACCGAGTTGAGATTTGTGATCCACACGTCGACCACGAACTCGGCCCAGTCCGCCCGCTTGCCGCGCCGTCTCGCCTTGCTCGCGCGCGGCAGCGAGACTGCGCTCTCGACCGTGACAGCCTGGCGCCCCAGCACCTCAGCCTTGGCCTCCCGCGCCGCCTCCGCCGCAGCCGCCTGGGCTTCGAGCGCCACCGATCTGCTTCCGTCCGCCATCTCTTGCGATCTCCTGAAGAGCAGGCGCCGAGACGCGGAACGGCGGCGCGAATCATTGCTCAAGACTCTAGCATCCGATCCTCGGCAGGAGATGGACCGGACCGGCTGCGCGGCTGCGAAAGCTGTGAGCATCGCCAGTCGGGCGTCGGGCGTCGGCAGTCGCCAAGAAGAGAGCAGCGTCGAGAATTGCCCGACTTCCGACGCCGACTGCCGCGTCTCTGTCCCGTTAACCAAACCGCTGCCCACCGCTGCCGGAACCGCCAGCTGGGGTTGAACGTTCGCCGTACAAGGCAGCGAACCCTCAGGAGCACTCTGATGTCGACACGCAGAGGCGAGGAAGCCGGGTCGCTACGCGGCTTCGCCCGTATGGAGCCCGCCAAGCAGCGCGAGCTCGCCCGCAAAGGCGGCGCCAACGTCCCCAGCGAGAAGCGCAGCTTCTCGCAGAACCGGGCGCTGGCCTCCGAGGCCGGGCGCAAGGGCGGACGCCACGTGGCGCCGCAGTCGCGCAGCTTCTCGAAGAACCGAAATCTCGCGGCCGAGGCCGGCCGCAAGGGCGGCCGCATGTCGCAGAAGCGGCGCGAGACGGCCCATCGCCACAGTCCCAACGGTGGCAGCGCTGCCGAGCGGTAGGTCTATCCCACCTCAGGCAGCAGCTCCGCCACGGGCACTGTCATGCCC
>JBAPMW010000882.1:0-3037 GCA_049278815.1 Hyphomicrobiaceae bacterium | reverse complement strand
GGGCGGGCCGTGGGGGCGGCGGAACTGAAACGGACTCGGCGGGCGACCTCCCTGCTGGTGCCTCACGTTCTGCCTTCCGCTGGGAGGTCGGAGATGGCGGGAATGCTGCGCGAGAACGATACCTGCTGGCTATAGCGAGAGCGCCTTGCCTGCCGCGACCCGATTACCCGATCGTGCCCTTTGATGTCATCTGTCCTCTCGAAAGCGAGTCATCGCGGGCCCATCAATGCGCCCTTGACGATCCCCCGAAGCTCACGTGTATCATTTGTGCTCACAACGAGGCACCGCGCATTGGCGACGTGCTTGGCGTCGCGGCTTTGCACCCACTGATTTCCGAGGTCGTCGTCGTCGATGACGGCTCGACCGACGGTACGGCGGATATCGTCCGGTCGTTTCCGTCTGTGCGGCTCATTTCGCTTCTTTTGCAGGGCGGCAAGAGTCGTGCCTTCGCAGCGGGAGTGAGAGCCGCACGACATGACTACATCATGCACCTCGATGCAGACCTCAAGCATTTGACGAGCGCGAACATCACGGCGCTTGCCGAGCCGGTGCTGTCGCGAGGCTATGGAATGTCGATCTCTGTGCGCAAGAACAGCCTGGCAATCTACCGCTGGCTGGGGCTCGATTTCGTCTCAGGCGAACGGGCCCTGCCAAAGCGCATTGTGGCGGCGCGCCTCTCCGAGATGGACGCACTGCCGGGATTCGGCATCGAGGCGTACATCAATGCGCGCATCATCGACGAGCAGCTCAGCATCGCGGTCGTTGGGTTCGACAACGTCATCAACACACGCAAGACGGTGAAGGTCGGCCGGTGGAGAGGAATGATCGTGGACTTGGCGACCACGCTCGATGTGCTCAGGGTGCTATCTCCGCTTGAAGTTGTGCGACAGAACTATCGCATGCGCGTTCTTGCGCGCTCCAGACGCGGACCAGATTCCGTTTGAAGGCGGCCGTCGACGCCTCCCACGAGTAGCGCAGCGCCGTCTCGCGGCATCTGCTACGATCCAGCGAAAGACACGCCAGCGCGGCCTGTCTCAGGTCCTCGTCCAGCATGCCATCGACGCCCCTCTCGATGATGTCGCGCGGTCCCATCACGTCGTGGGCGGCCACCGGGATGCCGCACGCGAGCGCCTCCAGGATCACTAGGCCGAATGTATCGGTGCGTGACGGAAAGACCATCACGTCACACATGGACAGCCAATCCACCAGCTCCTGGCCATGCTGGCAGCCGACGAACATGGCCTGCGTCCCGAAGCGCGACTGCAGCCGGGCACGCTCCGGCCCATCGCCGATCACGAGCTTGGTGCCGGGAAGCTTCAGGCGCAGGAATTCCTCTGGGTTCTTCTCAAGTGCCAGTCTGCCGAAGAAGGCGAAGACAGGCTTGGGCAAAGGCGGCAGCCCCGGAGTCGCGCTGCGCACAAACAGTCCTGCCTCGACGCCAAGCGGCCAGAGGGCCACGTTGCTGAAGCCGCGAGCCTCCAGCTCGCGCTTGAGGCTCGGCGTTGCCACCATCGTGCGTGTTGCCGCATGATGGAACTTGCGCAAGAGTGTCCGCACGGGTCGCAGGAATGGACCCACACGCGCGTGTGCGTAGAGGTGAAAATGCGTGTGGTACGAACTAGTGAAGCGCCAACCATATCGGCGACAGAGCGCGCGCGCGCTCCAGCCGAGGGGCCCTTCGGTCGCAATATGGACGTAGTCTGGCGCCTCCGGTGCGAGCATGCGCCTCATGCTGCACGACGGCCATACGGCAAGAGGGACTTCCGGGTACCAGGGTAGCGGGACAGACCGAAACTTTCCGGGATGTATGATGACGACCTCCCAGCCATCACGCTCCAGGTACTCGATGATCTTTCCCAGAGCGGTGACAACACCGCTAACTTGCGGTCGCCAAGCGTCGGTCACCAGATGAAGCCTCATTCGTCGCGCGTGCTCCTTCCCCCCTTCTGACAAACGACGGGGTTCTGCCGGCTCAAGGCCATCTCCTGCTTGAGCGGACCCCGGCTCGGTCGAATCCGAGCAACCAATCTGGCTCGGACTCGTGTGGTTGCCTGGACCGCCGGCTCAAAGGAGGCTCTTGGGATTCGGGTTGCGGCCCACCCAGGCTATGAGTGTCGAAGCGGCCAGGAGCGACACCGACACGAGGAGCCCGGCCACATTCTTCAAGAAGTCGGTGGCAGCGTCCACGTTCCCGGCCAAGGTGTAACCGAGACCCACATAGGCAGCGGTCCATATCACCCGGCCTAGCAGGGCGATCGTCAAGAAGGCGTGAATTCGGTAGCGGTGCAGGCCGGCCAACAGACTGACGATCGAACTCAGGTGCGAGATCAAGGTGCGCGTGAGGAGGATCGTCAGGGCGCCCCAGCGTTCGAAGAGAGCTTCGGCCCGCGACTGGCGTCCCGACATGTACCCGAACCACCGTCCCCAACGCTGCAGAAACGGCTCGCTGGCCGCACGTCCAACCGCGTAGGCGACGATGTCGCCTAGGATGGACGCCAGGATCGCGATAGTGCTTGCAATCAGCCAGTCCATGCGCCCAAGCGCCGACAGCGAGCCTGCGACGGCTGCCGACAACCCCGTGGGGAGGGGTAAGCCCATGGCGCCGAACAGCAATGTCAACCCGAGGATCGGGTAGCCATAGACGAGCAGTGCAGAAAGAAACTGCTCCTCGAGCCATCCTAGCGAGCTGCGTGGGCCTTGCGCACCCGGGGAAGCGTTGCCGGGAGCCACATCGGCGATGGTCTGCTGGACGCGCTGAGCGTAGGAGAATGGCGAGACGCCTTCGCGATCGGCCAGAGACTTCAGCGTGGTTTCCGGCGGAGTATCAGCCGGTATCCCGAGCCGTGCGATCAACAGGGGCTCGGGCACGCGATAGGTGGCGGCCAGGTAGTGCAGGGTCATCCAGGCACGGATGCTGCCGCTCTGCGGCATGCCGATGTCATAGGCAGATCGCAGCAGCAGGAACGAGCCGTACGTCCGCAACCCGAACCACACCGAGGCGACAATGGAGGCCATCAGGAGCGCAACGGTGCCCCAG
>JBAPMW010000881.1:0-1948 GCA_049278815.1 Hyphomicrobiaceae bacterium | reverse complement strand
CGCTACTTCGACGCCGCGGTGTTCCTGAAGTTCGGCACGTCCTGACAGATCGCCGGCTGGCGCCTCGCTCCTGCGGGGCGCTGGCCGGCAAATGAGACAGGCCGTATACCGAGTTTGATCGGGAAGGCGGCCTGTGCATGTGGGGTTTCTCCCCCCATCTCCCCGGATCGGCGCGGGGCTCGTCCATCTCCGCGCCGGTCCTCCGAGGCCACGAAGATGCTCCGCGCCAACGTCAATGCCGCCCCGTTCCGCACCAAGGGCGTGCGCCTCAAGCGCGACGCCATCCTGGAGGACGGCACCTTCACCGGCTACGGCAGCGTCTTCAACGTGGAGGACGGCGGCGGCGACATCGTCATGCCCGGCGCCTTCGCCAAGTCACTGGCCGCCCATCGCCAGCGAGGCACGTCCGTCAAGCTGCTGTGGCAGCACGACCCCGGCGAGCCCATCGGCGTGTGGACCGACCTGCGCGAGGACAGCCACGGGCTCGTCTGCACGGGCAAGGTCTTCACCGACTTCGACCGCGGTCGCCAGGCGCTCTCGCTGATGCGCGCCGGCGCCATCGACGGGCTGTCCATCGGCTACGAGTGCAAGGTCTGGGAAATGCAGGCCGGCGAGGGCGAGGCGCACGCGCCCGGCCCGGCCGGCTACCCCGGCCTGCCCACCGGCGGCACCCGCCGTCTCATGGAGATCGACTTGTGGGAGGTGAGCGTCGTCACCTTCCCCATGAATCAGGATAGCCGCATCTCGACCGTCCGCCAGCGCCCGGCACCGGCAGCGCCGCGCGACATGGACGGCGCGCTCGCCGGCCTGATGGGCGCCGTCATCACCCGCGGCCGTGCCTTGCGCTCACGGTGGGCGCCATGAGCCCCGATGCGCGCGCGGTGCTGGAGGCGGTCGCCAGGGCCAAGCTGGCCGCGGCCGTCGAGAACGACAAGAAGGCCGCCGAGCTGGAGAAGGAGGCGGCCGAGCTGCGCAAGTCCGCCGCGGCAGGGCGAGCGGTCGCGAACGAGCTCGCCACGCTCCGTGCGCCGCCCTCCAGTCCCTACTAAGCGCACACGGAGGAGGGCACTACCGTGGCCACGGAAGACGACAACTTCGCCATCGCGGTGACCGCCGACGTCAGCGCCGCCAGCAAGGCGTTCAACGACCTGCTCGGCATCATCGACGGTGCCGCGGCCAAGGCCGGCACGGCGCTCGGAAAGTTCGATGCGAGCCTCAGCAGCGGCAGCGGCAACCTGCTCCAGATGGCGGCTGCAATGCACCCTGTCGGGCGCACCGTCGCCGGGCTGGTGGGGGTGCTGGACGGCGCCGTGTCGGCCGGCCGGGCGCTGGCCGAGACGTTCGGCGCCACCGGCGCGTTCACACAGTTCGAATCGGCTCTCGCCGACCTCAAGTCTGCCGTCGCATCCACCTTTAATTTCATCGGCGACCAGGCCGGCGTTGCGGACGTTACCGGATCGGCCATCAGGCGTCTGACGGAGCTGGCGGCGGGCGCGGTACGTGCCCTGCAGGCCATGATCGAGAGTTTCAAGCCGATCACGGAGCGCAGCGATACTGCGCTCCAGACGCAACTCCAGCTGCTGGAGACCTTCCGCGTCCGCCGGCAACGGCTGGTGGAGCAGCTGGAGCGCATGCCGCCGGGCGACCAGGACCGCAACGCCGGCTGGCGGCGCTACCTGCCGGATCCGGCAAAGCTGCGTGAGGAGATCGCCCAGATCGATGCCCTGATGGCGCAATTCCACACCGTCATGCAGGGACGAATCGCGGTGCAGTTCAGCCCGGAAGCGGAGCAATCGCTGGAGGGCATCCGCGAGCAGACGAGGCAGCTGCAAATCCAGATCGACACCTTCGACCTGGGCACGGGAGCGGCGGCGCGCTTTCGCGCGGAGCTGGAGCTGCTGCGGCACTTCTCCGACGAGGACGGGCCGCGCGGCCCGCTGTTCGAGGC
>JBAPMW010000880.1:0-1846 GCA_049278815.1 Hyphomicrobiaceae bacterium | reverse complement strand
GTCGTAGAGCGCCAGATCGAGGTTAAGGCGGTCGCCGATGCGGGTGAGGAAGCGCTGCTGGGCGGTGCCGTCCGCGTCGGCCGGCGGCAGCACCGGGGCGATGAGCTCTCCCACCAGCGCGAAGCCTGGCCGGCCGGACGAAGCATGCGGCGCGAAGCGCCAGAGCAGGACGACCAGGAGCACCACCAGCAGCAGGCTGGCGACTATGGTGAGGTAGATCTGCTTGTAGAGGCGGCGCATGGGAGCGTCAGTCCTGCGCCTTGGCAAAAACGTAGCCGGCACCGCGTACCGTAATGACGCGGCGCGGCTTCTTGGGGTCGTCCTCGATGGCCGCGCGGATGCGGGAGATGTGCACGTCGATGGAACGGTCGAAGGCCTCCAGCGGCGCGGCCTGCATGAGGTCCATCAGCACCTCGCGCGACATCACGCGGCCGGCGTGCTCGGCGAGCGCCAGCAGCAGTCCGAGCTGATAGGAGGTGAGCGCCTTGACCTCGCTGTCAAGGCGCACCTCGCGCGCTCCGCGGTCGATCTCCAGCCGGCCGAAGCGCAGGACGTCGCGCTGCATCGGCCCTGCGCCGCGCCGCAGAACGGCGCGCAGCCGTGCCAGCAACTCGCGTGGCTCGAAGGGCTTCGGCAGATAGTCGTCGGCGCCCATCTCCAGGCCGATCACGCGGTCCATGGCGTCGCCGCGGGCCGTCAGCATCAGGATGGGCGTGGCGGCGCGGGCGCGGACCTGGCGGCACACGTCGAGGCCGTCCATGTCGGGCAGCATCAGGTCGAGGACGATGGCGTCGAAGGCCTCGCGCGCGTGCATGGTAAGGCCGGCGCTGCCGTTGGCGGCGCGGGCCACGCGGAAGCCCGATTGGGTGAGATAGTCGCGCACCATCTCCGCCAGGCGGGTGTCATCCTCGATCAGGAGAATACGGTCGGTCACGGGTGCATTCTATCGGTTGTGGCGGCGGCCAGGCCAGCTCGCTCGGGTGTCGGGTATCGGGGGTCGGGTGTCGGCAGTCGGTTTTGCTCCTTCTTTCTGCGACGCCCGACGCCCGATCACAGCCAGCGTCGCGTTCTGCCCATATAGGCCGCGTCGTCCACCCCGAACTTCTCCCCCATGGCCCGCTCCTCGAAGGCGATGTACCAGCGGTCGGCGATGAGCGCGAACAGCGCGGGAGCAATGAACGGCGTGGTCGTGCCGAGCAGGATGGCCGTGCCCAGAAGCCGGAGCACGAACCCCAGATACATCGGGTTCCGGCTCCAGCGGAACAGGCCGTCGGTGACGAGCATGTAGGTTGGGTCAAGGCGAAGCCGCAGACCCAACACGTTCGAGGTCTGCACCTGCCCGTGTTGGGTCTGCCCCGGCTTTCGCCGGGGTTGACTCAACCTACCCGCGATGCCAGCGGCGCCAGAAGCCCCGGCGCCATTGCAGCCACGTGTGCGCCTTCTGGCGCTGCTCGGGCGTCAGCACCTCGGCCGCATCCGTCACGGCCTGAGCGAAGCGCTTGCTCGCGGCCTCGGCCGTGGCCATCAGCTCGGCACGGAACGCCTCGATGGCGGCCCGGTCGATCTTGGGCTGCGTCAGCAGCTCGGTCACGCGCGCATGCGCGGCCTGCCCCTTCTCGCGCATGGGCAGGAGGTCCTTGACGGCGCCCTTGGCGATGGCGCGCAGCTTCTCCAGCTGCTCGGGCGTGGCGTCGAGCTCGATGGCGGCGTGCCTGATGCCGCGGTCGAGCCGGTCCTCGATCTGGGCGGGGGTCAGCGGCCCGCGCATGAAGCCGGGGCCGTGCCAGCCGCCGCCCCAGGGCGGGCCGTGGCTGATGGCGGCTGTGGCCGCGGCGCCGGTGAGCGC
>JBAPMW010000879.1:0-9119 GCA_049278815.1 Hyphomicrobiaceae bacterium | reverse complement strand
CGAGAGGATCGGCGTGCTGCGGAACAGGGTGGTGAAGGCGTAGTCTGTAGGTTGGGTCAAGCGAAGCGCAGACCCAACACGTTGAAGAGAACTGCGCTCTTGATCGCGTTGGGTCTTCGCTATCGCTCGACCCACCCTACGATTTCAAGCGTGCCCCGCGTCGGAGACGAGGTGCGACGGGTCGACGCCGATCTTGAACAGGGCACGGTCGTATTTCTGGTCCAGGTTGCGGTCGAACAGCAGGTTGAGGTCCGACGGGCAATGCAGCCAGCCGTTGGCCTGGATCTCGTCCTCCAGCTGGCCCGGGCGCCAGCCGGCATAGCCGAGCGCCAGCATCGCCCGGCTGGGGCCCTTGCCGCCGGCAATCGCCTTGAGGATGTCGACGGTCGCCGTCAGCGACACTTCCGCATCGATCGACAGGGTCGAATCGGCGGCGAAATAATCGGCGCTGTGCAGCACGAAGCCGCGTCCCGTCTCGACAGGTCCGCCGACGTGCACGTCCAGGTCGACCGGCTCCGCCGGCTGCTCCTGGCCGCTGCCCTCGATGCTGAGCTGGTCCAGCAGCTCGGCGAAGCTGATGTGCGGCGCCCGCTGGTTGACGATCAGCCCCATCGCCCCGTCCTCGGAGTGGGCGCACATGTAGATCACCGAGCGCGCGAAGCGCTTGTCGCTCATGGAGGGCATGGCGATAAGGAGCTGGCCGTCGAGATAGCCGCTGCCCTTGCGTCCGTTGCGCGAAGCGGTCATGAGGTGGAGACTAGCGCCACCGGGCGGCCCCTGGAAGGGGCAAGAGTTATCAAGCGGGATTATGTATTTTTGCCTGATCGAGGAGTGTTGAGTTGGCAGCAGCGGCGCGTGCCCTATCCTGCCGGCAACGCCGAGGAAAAGGCCCACGCGGACGCTATGCCAGAAGCCATGTCCGGGAAACCCATGCGGAATTCCATGAGCACGTCCCGCATCTTCGCCGCGGCCGCATTCCTGAGCCTCGGTGCCGCAGCCGCCCTTGCCGAGCCCGAGCCGGAGGCGTCGGTGACCTCGCCGTGGGTCGAGATGCATGCCTCCCGCGTCCGTCTGCTGGCGAGCGAGGCCAAGACGGCCGGCGGCGCACGCCTCGCCGGCCTGGAGATCGTCCTGGACGACGGCTGGAAGACCTATTGGCGCATGCCGGGCGATGCCGGCGTTCCGCCACAGCACGACTGGTCGGGCTCGGTCAACGCTGCCCAGGTCAAGGTGCTGTACCCCGCGCCTAAGCGCATCCCCGAGGCCGGCGGCGAGGTGATCGGCTACAAGGGCACGGTGCTCTTCCCCATCGAGGTGACGCCGCAGGACCCCGCCAGGCCCGTCGCCTTGAAGCTCGCCCTGGAGCTCGGTGTCTGCCGCGAGATCTGCGTGGCCGCCACGGCCAAGCTCGACCTCATGCTCCCGCCCGCGGGCAAGGCCGCCCAGAGGGCTGGGCAGAAGGATGCCATCGCCGCTGCCCTCGAGCGCGTGCCACGGCCGCACACGGCCCGGCGCCCGGCAGACCCCAAGCTGGTGCAGGTGAGCCTCAACGATGGCACGTCGGGCGCCCGGCTCATCGTCCAGGCAGCCTTCGGCGGCGCCAATGGCGGCGATGTGTTCGTCGAGGCGCCTGACGGCATCTATGTGCCCATGCTGCGCAAGCAGCCGCAGGCTGCGGACGGCACCGTCCGCTTTACCAGCGACCTCGCGCCCGACCTCGTTCGCGACCTCAAAGGCAAGGCCCTCACCCTCACGCTGGTGAGCGAGGCGGGCGCCTCAGAGGCGCAGCGGGCCTTTCCCTAGGATCTCCGGGCCGCTGCACGCTCCTCTTCACGCCCGGCCGCTTGGCTTGGGCGTAATGTGCGCTTAAGCTCCGGCTCAAGCTTCGCCCAATCGCATCTTACGTCATCGGAGAGGACGCGCCATGCCAATCAACGTCGGGGACCGGCTGCCGGACGCCACTTTCATGACGATGTCGCCCGAAGGGCCTAAGCCCATGACGACCGTGGAGGCGTTCGGCGGCAAGAAGGTGGCGCTGTTTGCGGTGCCGGGCGCCTACACCCCGACCTGCCACCGCCAGCACATGCCGGGTTTCGTGCAGCGCTACGACGAGCTGAAGGGGAAGGGGTTCGACACCGTCGCCTGCACGTCGGCCAACGACGTGTTCGTGCTCACCGCCTGGGCCAAGGACTCTCAGGCCTTCGGCAAGATCCTGATGCTGGCCGACGGCAGCGCCGACTTTGCCAAGAAGATCGGCCTGGAAGTTGACCTGACGGCGCGCGGCATGGGCGTGCGCTCCAAGCGCTACTCGATGATCGTGGAGGACGGCGTGGTCAAGGCGCTGAACGTCGAGGAGGCGCCCCCCAACCACGACAGGTCGAGCGCCGAGACCCTGTGCTCCATGGTCTAGGGGTGCCAGACCCTCTGGGTCTGACACCGCCCTCCCGAACAAGGTTAACCGCACCTATATAACGCCCGCCGACGCCCTGTCGGAGCGCGCGCCGGCCGGAGTTTGACGCAATGCAACTGTGGCACAGGGACCGTGACGAGGAGCTGCTCGACGCCTATTCGCAGGCCGTCGTCGGCGTCGTCGACAAGGTCTCCCCCTCGGTCGTGCACGTGCGCGTGCGCGGCAACCGGACGGGCCAGCTCGGCTCGGGCTCGGGCACCGTCATCGCCCCGGACGGCATCGTCCTCACCAACAACCACGTGGTGGACGGCGTCGCCGCCATAGAGCTCGCCCTCCACGACGGCCGGCACATGCCGGCCCGCATCCTGGGCCGCGACCCCGACACCGACATCGCCGTCCTGCGCGCCGAGACCGCCGACCGCCTGCCGGCCGCCAGGATCGGCAACTCCAAGAAGGTGCGGCAGGGCCAGGTGGCGATTGCGATCGGCAATCCGTTCGGCTTCGAATCCACGGTGACCGCCGGCATCGTCAGCGCCGTTGGCCGCTCCCTGCGGGCCCAGAACGGGCGGCTGATCGGCGACGTGATCCAGACCGATGCCGCCCTCAACCCCGGCAACTCGGGGGGGCCGCTCGTCAACTCGCGCGGCGAGGTGATCGGCGTCAACACCGCCGTCATCGTGGGGGCCCAGGGCATCTGCTTCTCGGTGGCCTCCAACACCGCCCAGCACGTGCTCACCCAGATCCTCGCCCATGGCCGCGTGCGCCGGGCCAAGCTTGGCGTCGCCGGCGAGCAGGTGCACCTGCCCCAGTGGATCAAGAACGCCACCGGCCTGAAGCAGGACGCGGGGGTGCTGGTGGTGGAGGTGCAGCCCGGCAGCCCGGCCGCCGCCGGCAGCATCGTGCCGCGCGACGTGATCGTGGGCCTGGACCAGGAGGCCGTGACCGGCATCGACGACATCGCCCGCATCCTCGACGGCACCCGCATCGACAAGCGCGTCACCATCCACCTCCTGCGCGAAGGCCGCCTGCGCACGCTGGACGTGGTGCCGACGGAGAGGTTGCAGGAGCGGTAAGCGGGGCCCCCCGGCAGAAGGGCGAGGCGGAGCACGCCACTGACGCCGTTCCAGGGAAGCCCTGACCCGCGAGGGATGCAAAATCGAGGCGGGTTGTGATTGATCGGTATCCGTCGCCCTCAGAGCGCCGCCCCAGTACAGACCTCTCCCCGCGCATCCGGCGGCGCGGGGAGAGGAAGCGTTTACGCCGCGGCGCCCTTATGAGCCGTCAGCACGTTGTCGGCGAGCTTGCCGGTAAGCTCGGCCAGGTGGTGGAACTTGGCCGTGTAGGTGCCCACCCCGGCGGTGGCGGAGCGCAGCTCCACGATCAGGTCCTGGATCTCCGACTCCGGCAGCTGCGCCTTCACCACGTCCCAGCCGGGCCAGCCGTCGCGGGCGTCGAAGCCCAGGATCTGGCCGCGCCGCTGCGGGATCATGGCATTGATGCGTGCGGTCGCCTCGTTGGGAATGGCGATCTCCACCTCCATCACAGGCTCCAGCAGCACGGGGCTGCACTTGGGCATGCCCTCGGCCATGGCGATGCGGCCGGCTTGGCGGAAGGCCATGTCGGAGGAGTCCACCGAGTGGTAGGAGCCATCGGTCAGCGTCACCGCCACGTCCACCACCGGGAAGCCGCCGAGCGGCCCTTTCTGCAGGTAGTCCGTCACGCCGATCTCCACCGACGGGATGAACTGCCGTGGCACCACTCCGCCCGTTATGGTCTCGGCGAACTGGAAGCCTGAGCCGCGCGCCAGCGGCTGGATGTCGATCACGACATCGCCGAACTGGCCGTGCCCGCCCGACTGCTTCTTGTGCCGGCCGCGCACCTCCACACCCTGGCGGATGGTCTCCTTGTAGGGTAGCTGGCGCGGCTTGGACTCGGCATCCACGCCGTACTTGCGCTTCAGCCGCTCCAAGGCGACGCGCAGGTGCATCTCGCCCTGGCCCCACAGCACCATCTGGTGCGTGTCCTTGGCGTGCTCAAGCCTGAGCGAGGGGTCCTCCTCCATGAGCCTGGAGAGCGCGCCGGTGAGCTTCACCTCGTCCTTGCGGTCCTTGACGCCGATAGCGACGCCGTAGACGGGCTGCGGCGGCACCGGCGCTGCCACCTGCGTGACGCCGGCCTTGTCGGCGGAGAGCGTATCGCCGGACAGCGTCTTCTCCAACCGCCCGAGCGCCACCGTCTCGCCGGCCTTGGCGGGGCCGCGCTTCCTGGCCTCCTGGCCCAGCAGCGAGAAGGCGGCGGCGGCGCGCTCCTCCGCGCGCGGGCCGTACACGACGGTGCCCTCGCCGAACTCCCCGGCCAGCACGCGCACCACGCTCATCTTGCCGCCGTGCGGGGTGTAAACTGACTTCAGTACATGCGCGGCGGACTTGGCGTTCTCCAGCTTCAGGCGCATGGCGGTGCGGTCGACGAATGGGGCCTCGTGGCGCACCGCCTTCAGGAGCCGCAGGATGCCGTTGCCGTTCTCGGCCGAGCCCAGCAGCACCGGCACGATCAGGCCCTCCTGCACCTCCTTGACGAGGTCGGCGAACACCTTGTCGCGCGAAGGCTGCACGTCGGAAAGCAGCTGCTCCATCAGATCGTCGTCGTAATCGGCGAGCTGCTCCAGCATGCGGAAGCGCGCCTCGCTCTCGCGCTCCTTGATCGAGGCCGGCGTCTCGACGACCTCGGCGTTGGCCTGCTTGCGGTAGACGAAGGCCCGCTCCAGCGCGAGGTCGACAAAGCCGGAGGCAGCGCCGTTCTCCCAGATCGGGATCTGGCGCAGCACCAGCGGCCTGTTGCTGGCCGGCTGCAGCATGGGGAGGATATCGCGCACGGGCGCGTCGAAGGAATCGATCTTGTTGAGGAACAGGAAGCGCGGAATTCCGCGGTCCTCCAATTGCTTGAGGATGAGCTGCAAGGCTGCGACGCGCTTGGGATCGGGCTCGCAGACGACGATAGCTGCATCGCACGCAGTAAGCGCCAGCGCGCCCTCGTGCTGGAACTCGATGGAGCCTGGGCAGTCGATGAAGGTGAAACTGTCACCCAGGAAGGTGGCGTCGGCGATGTTGAGCTCGACGCTCATGCCGTGGTCGCGCGCCTCGGGTGCGGCGTCGCCCACGCTGTTCTGGTCGGCCACACGACCCTGCCGGGTGACGGCGCCGCAGCGGGCCAGAATGGTTTCAAGCAGGGTGGTCTTGCCGGAGAGATAGGGCCCGACCAGTGCGATGCAGCGGGAGCTGCGACCGGCCGAGCCAGCGGATTGCCCCATGGGTATCCTCCTCACGATGCGCCCAGGCAAAGGAACGCGCCCAACTCGCGCGCGCCCCGCGCCTGGGCTTGATGGGGCGCGTGACACATCGTGTACCCGCATTGCGGCGGGCGCAAGAGGCAAGACGCACTGATGATTCAAGGCCGGCCGGGTGGACTCCGGGCACGTAGACTCTCCGGAGGGGGCTCGCGGCGGCCGAGAGCGCGCGCCGGCCGGCCGATGCGATCGCCGCCATGGTTGCCGCGCGCGCCTCGCCGCACGCGGACCATCCCGCGCTCGCCGCGTCGTTTGCGCTGGCCCTGCACGGCGGCGGACCGGCCATGCGCAAACAGGCGGAGGCCGCCGGCGTGCCGGTCGAGGCCGTGCCGCTGCATGTGAAGGCGCTGCAAGCCTTTCCGTACAACCCCGCCTACTGGACCGATCTGGGCGACTATTACGCCAGGGGCTATCGGATGCCCACCGCGTACCTGCTGTACGACGTGGCGCTCTCGCTGCCGATGCCGGATGCTCAACGGGGCAGCCCCGTTCTCTCCGGCAAGCGGAGCCTCGCCGCCCATATCCGCCGCGATTTCCCGGCATTCTTTCTGGCCAAGTGATGGCCGGGATTTCCTCAACTGGCAGCAGGAGAAGAAGCGATAGCACACATGGCGCAACCAGCAGCCCGGCAAGCGGAGCTTGGCGGTGGACAAGAGCGGGAGAACGGTACGATGAAAAATGCAACGATGCGCGCGATGCTGGTCATGGCCTAGGCCGTCATGGCGATCACCAGGGAGGCCGCCGCCCAGGCCTATCCGTCGCGCCCCATCACGGTCGTGGTTCCGTTCGCTGCGGGCAGCCCGAGCGACACGCTGGTGCGGATCCTGGGCGAGAATATGCGCGGCACGCTGAGCCAGCCCATCGTCGTCGAGAATGTCACCGGCGCCTCGGGCAGCATCGCTGCCGGCAGGGTGGCCTGCGCGGAGGCGGACGGTCATACGCTGATCCTCGGCAGCTGGGTGACCCACGTCGTGAACGGCGCCGTCTACCAGCTCAAGTACAACGTGGTCGATGACTTTGCGCCGATTGCCGCCATCGGCACCAACCCGCTGCTGATCGTCGCCAAGAAGGCCATGCCGGCGAACGATTTGAAGGGCCTGATCGCGTGGCTGAAGGCGAACCAGGATAAGGCCACCCAGGGGACAACGGGGGCGGGGACCGCGCTGAACATCGCCGGCGTCTTCTTCAAGAGGGAGACGGGCACCAATCATCCGTTCGTGACCTATCGCGGCGGCTCCCTTGCCATGAAGGACCTGGTGGCGGGGCAGTTCGACCTGAGGATCGATGTTGCGGCCAACTCGCTGCCCCAGGTTGCCGCAGGCACCATCAAGGCGTACGCGGTCACCGCCAAGCAGCGCAGCGCCGCCGCACCCACAATTCCGACGGTCGACGAGGCGGGATTGCCCGGCCTCCACGTGTCCATCCGGTTCGCGCTGTGGGCGCCCAAGGCGACGCCCAAGGACGCCATTGGCAAGCTCAACGCCGCTTGTGGTCGGCGCTCTGGCCGACGCGAGCGTGCAGAAGCGGCTTGCCAATCTGGGCTTCGAGCTCCCGTCGCGCGAGCAGCAGACGCCGGAAGCGCTCGCCGCCCACCAGAAAGCCGAGATCGAGCGCTGGTGGCCCATCATCAAGGCCGCCGGCATCAAGGCGGAGTAGGGCGTTGAGTGACGCAAATGCGCCGTCGCGATATCGACCAGCTGCGCGGCGGCGATTGGAGAGCTGCCTAACCGCCCTTGGCGTCGCTCACACACTTCTTGGTGAAGCTGGTCTTGGCTGCGCCGGAGAGCTTTCTGTCGGCAGCGGTCCTATCGCAGGACGCCGACGCATCCCTCTCGCACTTCGCCATGAACGACGTGAGGGCGGCGCCTGCAAGCTTCTTCTCCGTTGCCTGCGCCTTGCAGGTTGTCGCAGGGGATTGTGCGCTCACGTTTGCGGCCGCAAGCATGAGCAGGGCCGTCGCTGCGAGGAATTTCATGGGTACCTCCAAGGTTCAAGTGTGACCGAAACGGCGTCGTAGGGTGCAAGCATGAACGGCGAATGAGCAGCTGTGTTGCCTGTCGACGACGGCTGCCGGCGCTTTCACCTGCCGCGCGCCAGAGCCACCACCGCCAGCAGCTCGAACAGCATCTGCGCGGCGGCCTGGGCAGTGTTGGTGGTGGCGTCGTATTGCGGGGCCACCTCGACCACGTCGGCGCCGATCACCTTGAGGCCGGCGCAGCCGCGCACGAGATCCAGGGCCTCGCGCGTGGAAAGGCCGCCGATCTCGGGCGTGCCGGTGCCGGGCGCGAAGGCCGGGTCGAGGCTGTCGATGTCGAAGGAGATGTAGGCCGGGCCGTTGCCCACCACCGCGTGGACCCTCTTCACCACCTCGGGGATGCCAAGACGCGCCACCTCCTCGGCATGGATCACCGTCATGCCGCTGACGTAGGAGAACTCCCAGAGGTACTCGGCCCCGCCGCGGATGCCGATCTGGATGGTGCGCTCCGGGTCCAGCACGCCCGCCAGCACCGCGTTGCGGAACGGGCCGCCATGGTGGAACTTGGCGCCCTCGAACGGGGGTCCCGTATCGCAGTGGGCGTCGATGTGGACGAGGCCAACGGGTGCCCCAGCGCCCCTGCCCAGCGCATTCAGGATGGGGAACGTGATGGAATGGTCGCCTCCCACCGCCAGCGGCGTGACGCCGGCACCGGCGATCCCGGCGAACAGCACCTCGATGTCCTCGATGCTGGCATCCAGGCTGTAGCGGCTGCGGAACGGCACATCGCCCACATCGGCCACCTTCACGGCGCTGAGCGGCAGCAGGCGGTGCACGTGATGATAAGGCCCGATGCGCTCGATCCCCCGCACCGCCCGCGGCCCGAAGCGCGCCCCCGGCCGGTTCGTGACGCCGAGATCCAGCGGCACGCCGACGAGCGCCACATCCAGGCCCCCCAGATCCGTGCGCTGGAGGGCATCGAGCCGCAGCGGCGCCCCGAGGAAGCTCGCCACACCCTCGTAGGGCTTCGGCCGCCGGTCGGTGCCGGCGAAGATGGTCTCGATGGCCATCCTGAGCTCAGGATGGTGCGAGGCATCCGGCTTGTCGGCGGGATACTTGGCGCGCAGGTCTTCGAGCTTCTTGCGGTCCATGGCGTCTCGACGGAGTGACTCCCTCTCCCACCGCAGCCTATCAACAACGGCCGCGCGAGGTACGCAATACTTGAGGCCTATACATGCGGACGAAGCCCCGCGGTGCTACCCGGCCAGCAAGAGGGCCAGGGCGACGAACAGGATGTGACCTGTGAGGAAGATGAGACACGCCTTCGCCAGCGTGGCCAGCATCGACCGCTCCACAACGCTCCAGAGCCTACCCCATCGCGGCGGCCCCAA
>JBAPMW010000878.1:0-1878 GCA_049278815.1 Hyphomicrobiaceae bacterium | reverse complement strand
GGTCAAGGTCGGCGGCGCGGAGCGGCCGCCGGTCAAGGCGGCAGACGAGACGGCGCCTCCGCCGAAGGCCACCGACGCGCCGGCACAAGGGGATTCGCCGCCCGGAGGCGGCGACAACCAGGGGCCGCGCGCGGTCAAGACCATCACCATTAAGCCGGGCAGCGGGGCTCCTGCGCCCGTCATCCCCGGCATCACGCTCTATACGCCGCCGGAGGCGTCGGCACCGCCCCAGCCTTCGGCCAAGGAGGAGACGAAGGAGGTGCAGCCGCCGCCCAGCCGGGTGACGTTCGGCACCCCTCCGCCTGCGCCGCCGCCCGCAGAGAACGACCCGCCCGTAGCCCCGCCACCGGTCAGCAAGAAGGCGCCGGTCCAAGCGGCGCTGGCGGTCCCGAGGGCGCCGTCGCCGCCCAAAGCCAGGGAGACACCGTCCGGCAGCGGGCTTGGCTTCGTCGCCGTGCTCAAGTCTGCGAAGACGCACATGGAAGCCATGACGTCCTTTGCCGATCTGCAGCAGAAATACCCCGAGGTGCTTTCGGACAGATCGTTCGACGTCCAGGAGGCCGACCTGAGCGCGCGTGGACTGGGCACCATGTACCGGGTGGTGGTCGGGCCGCCGGGCTCCCATAACGCGGCCTCGGGTGTGTGTGTGCAGCTCAAGGCCGCGGGCTATGTGGGGTGCTGGGTGAAGGAGTACTGAGCGGCTCGTCGTCGGCGCTCGCTCAGGGATTTCGGGTAGATTTCGGGTGGTCGGCGGTTTTGCTTGTCGGTTCTTGTTGCTATTGCTTGAGGGTGCGGTGGTTGGAGGTGCGGGAGCTGGAGCCTGCGGCCGGGTTGCGGCCGACGGTCGCGGGCGGGGACGTGCCGAGACGGAGCCCGTTCAATCGCCGCGCATAGGGCGACGCCCATTGACAGGCGCGCCAATCGGCGCTCGTCACGGGGACGACGCCCGGCGTAAACCCTCGTCGGCGCGCCTCGGCATGCTGACGCGCCGGGGGGTGTTGGCGGCGGCTGCTGCCGCAGCCGCGACCGCAACTGCCGTGGTCAGGAGCAGCGAGAGCCACATGCTGGCAGCATTCATCACCGCCGTGGCGGGTCCTAAGCTGGAGCCCGGGGAGAAGGCCGTTCTGCGGGCCACCCGGCCCTGCGGCATCATCCTGTTTGCCCGCAATGTGGTGGACCCGGCGCAGGTGCGGCGCCTGAGCGAGGCCGCCAGAGAGGCCGTGGGCCACGACATCCTCGTGCTGATCGACCAGGAGGGCGGACGGGTTCGCCGGCTCAAGCCGCCGCACTGGCGCAAGCTGCCCGCCGCCGCCGCCTACGGACGGCTCTATACCGACGATCCTGCCGCGGCCTGCCGCGCGGCCCGGCTCGCCGCGCAACTGACGGCCACGGATCTCCGCGCCGCCGGCATTAACACGAACTGCGTGCCCGTCCTGGACGTGCCGGCCCCCGGCTGCCACGACATCATCGGCGATCGCGCCTATGGAGCGGACCCGGAGCAGGTTGCCGCGCTCGGACGCGCCGTGGCCGAGGGCCACATGGCCGGCGGCGTGCTCCCCGTGATCAAGCACGTGCCGGGGCATGGGCGCGCCAGGGCCGACAGCCATCTTGAGCTGCCGGTGGTGTCGGCCTCGCTGGCGGAGCTGGAGCGCACCGACTTTGCCACCTTCCGCGCGTGCGCCGACCTGCCCGCAGCCATGACCGCCCACATCGTGTACGAGGCCATCGACAAGGCGCATCCGGCCAGCACCTCGGCGCGCCTGATCGCCGAGGTGATCCGCGGCGCCATCGGCTTCGACGGGCTGCTCATGAGCGACGACCTCGGCATGAAGGCCCTGTCGGGCGGCCTGGGCGAGCGCACGCGCGCCGTGCTGGCTG
>JBAPMW010000877.1:0-8482 GCA_049278815.1 Hyphomicrobiaceae bacterium | reverse complement strand
CGACGAGCTCGGTCCGCTCGTCGATCACGCCGGTGGGCTCGATGCCGTAGCCGTAGCGGCGCAACGCCACCTGGAAGGCCGCAATGCGCGGCGCGGCGTCGCCCAGGCCAAGCCCCGCGTCCCCGCTCACCGCCGGCGCGGGCGGAGCCCAATGGCCGATGCCGGCGCGCGCCACCCGCGCCCAGGGGAATTTCTCGCCGGGGTCCTTCTTGCGCGCC
The DNA here is from genome assembly GCA_049278815.1 of Hyphomicrobiaceae bacterium. Lineage (GTDB taxonomy): Bacteria > Pseudomonadota > Alphaproteobacteria > Rhizobiales > Hyphomicrobiaceae > AWTP1-13. The sequence continues at coordinate 8,264 of JBAPMW010000877.1, read as the reverse complement.
GGCGCCACGTCGGAGTGGGCCAGCACGCGCTCGGGCCTGATGCGGTGGCGGGCGACGATGTCCCTGCCGAGGCGCTCCACCGCCTGCATCTGCACCTCGGGAAAGTCCGCATATCCGAAGACGTGACCGGGGTTGTGGATCTCGATGCCGATGGAGGCGGAGTTGATGTCGCACTCGCCCTCCCAGATCGACTGGCCGGCGTGCCACGCGCGCTCCTCCTCCGAGACCATCTGCGTGATGCACCCGTCCACGTCGATGCCGTAGTGGCACGATACGCCGCTGCCCGCCAGGCACAGCCAGTCGATCGCCTTGGCCATGCTCTCAAGGCCTGTGTATTGCAGCAGCAGGATGCTCGGGCGCATGCCGTTGCGACGCGGCTCGACGTTGGGCGAGGTGCGCACAGCGTCGACAAGCGCGCTGTCCGGTTTGGCGATGGAGAGGCTCAAAGACCGCGCTCCTTGGCGATGGTGTCGTAGGCGGCGTTGATGGCGGCAAGCTTGCGGGTGGCGATCTCGACGAACTCGGGCGGCACGCCGCGGCCCATCAGCTTGTCGGGGTGGTTGTCGACCACCAGCTTGCGGTACTGCTGCCTGATCTCGGCATCGGTCGCCCGTGGGCTCAGGCGCAGCACGTCGTAAGGGTTGCCGTGGTCCACCACGAAGCGCGCCCGGAAGAAGCGAAACTCGCTGGATGAGAAGCCGAACCGCTGCGCCACGTCGGCCAGGAACGCATCCTCCTCCGGATGCAGGGCGCCATCGACCGTGGCCACGTAGAGCAGGCCTTCCAGCACGTCCTGCAGCAGCTTCTTGTTGTCCTTGAGCAGCTTGGCGATCTCGTCGGCGTAGGACTGGTAGCCCGCCACGTCCTGCTTGGCGAGATCGAAGACGCGCTTGACGTTGCGCTCCTCCTCGGGCGCAGTCTGGAACACCTGCTTGAAGGCCTGCATCTCAAGGGGCGAGACGACGCCGTCCGCCCGCGCCATCTTGGCGGAGAGCGCGATGACGCCGATGGTGAAGGCGATGTCGCTCTGCGGCTCGGTGGACGCATCCAGGCCGAAGACGCGCGCAAGATCGCCGAGGAAGCCGCTGCCGGCATCGCCGACGGCGCTCGCAAGCCCCGAGACCTTCTGCCAGACGGTCATGCGCGATCCTGGTCCGATCGTTGGTGCCTGGTCGATCCTCTGACCGGCCCCACAGCCATTTGCCGCATCCGATGCGCGGGCGATTGCGGCTGCGGCAAGTCACGGCTAATCCCGAGAGGCCAGGGAAAGTCAAGGACACATCATGCAGCCACCGGCAAGTGACGAGGTCTTGATCCGGCGCGAGGGCCGTGCCGGGCGCATCACCATGAACCGGCCGCAGGCGCTCAACGCCCTGACCTACCCCATGGTGGGCGCCATCTCGATGGCCCTCCTGGAGTGGCGGGACGATCCGGCGGTCGAGCTCGTGCTGCTCGACGGCACCGGCGAGCGCGGCCTGTGCGCCGGCGGCGACGTGCGCTGGCTCTACGACAGCCGCACGCAAGGCTCGGGCCTGGCCAGGGAGTTCTGGCGCGACGAGTATCTCCTCAATGCGTGCATTGGCCGCTACCCCAAGCCCTACGTGGCGATTCAGGACGGCATCGTCATGGGCGGCGGCATCGGCCTGTCCTCCCACGGCAGCTACCGCGTCGTTACGGAGCGCTCGCAGCTGGCCATGCCGGAGACCGGCATCGGCCTGATCCCCGATGTGGGCGGCACCTGGCTGCTCGCCAATGCGCCGGGGGAGACCGGCGTGTACCTCGGCCTCACGGGCGAGCCGATGCGCGCGGCCGACGCCGTCCACGCCCGCTTCAGCGACGCCCTGGTTCCGTCCGCCAAGCTCCCGGCGCTGATTGCGCGGCTGAGCGATCCGCACGGCGGCACTGTCGGGGAGGCGATCCGCAGGTTCGCCGAAGACGCGGGCGAGTCAGAGCTGGCGCGCCGGCGCCCGGCGATCGACGCGGCCTTCGTGGGCGCAGAGGTCGAGCGCATGCACATGGCCCTGGCGGAGATTGCCGACGCCTGGGCCTCCAAGGCCCGCGCCGCCTTGGGGCAGAAGTCACCCAAGTCGCTGAAGCTGACGCTCGCCGCCATCCGGCAGGCGCGCCGGCTGCCGTCCCTGGAGGAGGCCCTGAAGGTGGAGTACCGCCTCACCGTGCGCCTGTTCGAGGACGGCGAGTTCCCCGAAGGCGTGCGCGCTCTGCTGATCGACAAGGACCGCAAGCCCAGGTGGTCGCCGCCCGCCCTGGGCGAGGTGACGGACGAGCTGGTGGCGCGCTATCTGGCGCCACTCCCGCCGGGTGAGGAGCTGACGTTTCAAGTGTCGTAGGTTGGGTCAACCCCGGCGAAAGCCGGGGGCAGACCCACCCAACACACACACTGAGCGAACAGCGAATAGGGAGTAGCGAATAGGGAGACTGCCGCTTTCTATTCGCTATTCGCTACTCACTATTCGCTCAGTGATTGCGTTGGGTGTTCGCTGCGCTCGACCCAACCTACGCCTGACATTCTGAGAGGTGCGTCAGATGGCGCAGTTGAGAGATCGTGAGACGGCAGGTCCCATTTAACGAGGTCGCGATTCCACGTGCCTTCAGATTGCAGACTTTGGAACAGTTGACGGCCCGATGACCGGCGCCATAGTGGCCACTGCCTGTGGCAGCCCTGGAGTGCACACCCCGTATGACCGAGCGCATTGCCGTCGAGAGCCTGAGCGTCGCCAGGGCTCTCCACGAGTTCGTTGGCAAGGAGGCGCTGCCCGGCACGGGGGCATCTGAAGCAGGGTTCTGGAGTCATCTCGACCGCATAGTGGCCGACCTGGCGCCCAGGAACCGCACGCTGCTCAAGAAGCGCGACGAGTTGCAGGCGCAGATCGACGGTTGGCACCGGGCGTGCAAGGGCAAGCCGTTCGAACTTCCTGCCTACAAGGCCTTCCTCGCCGACATCGGCTACCTGGTGCCCGAGGGGCCGGATTTCACGGTGGACACCGGCAATGTCGATGGCGAGATCGGCCACATCGCCGGGCCGCAGCTGGTGGTGCCGGTGACCAACCCGCGCTACGCGCTCAACGCCGCCAATGCCCGCTGGGGCAGCCTCTACGACGCCCTCTACGGCACCGATGCGCTGCCCGAGGACGACGGCGCCACGCGCGGCGGCGGCTACAACCCCGTGCGCGGTGCCAAGGTGATCGCCTGGGCCAAGCGCTTCCTCGACGAGGTGGCGCCGCTCGCCAAGGGCTCGCACGCCGACGTGCGGCGCTACGCCGTGCAGGACGGACGCCTGGTCGCGGGCCATCGGGGCTCCGCCGGCAGCTGGTTCGGCAGCGCGCTGCGCACGACCGGTCTCGGCGGCACCGCGCCGCTGATCGGCTTGGCCGACCCCGCGCAATTCGTCGGCTACCGGGGCACGCCGGCCGAGCCGACCGCCGTGCTGCTGCGCCACAACGGTCTCCACATCGAGATTGAGATCGACCGCCGCCACTACATCGGCGAGGACGACCCTGCGGGGGTCGCGGACGTGCTGATGGAGGCGGCGGTGACCACCATCGTCGATCTGGAGGACTCCATCGCCGCCGTCGATCCCGACGACAAGGTAGCAGCCTACCGCAACTGGCTCGGCCTGATGCGGGGCACGCTTGACGCGACCTTCGACAAGGGCGGCGAGGCGGTTGCTCGCCGCCTCAATCCGGACCGCGTTTACACGAAGCCGAACGGCAGCAAGCTGGCGCTCCCCGGCCGCAGCCTGCTCCTGGTGCGCAACGTCGGCCACTTGATGATGGACGCCTCCGTTCTCGACCGGGACGGCCAGCCGGTGCCGGAGGGCATCCTCGATGCCATGGTAACGTCGCTCATCGCCATGCACGACCTCAAGGGCACCGGCGCCTTCCGCAACAGCCGCATCGGCTCGATCTATATCGTCAAGCCGAAGATGCACGGGCCGGAGGAGGTGGCCTTCGCCGACGAGCTCTTCGACCGCGTCGAGGATGCGCTGGGGTTGCCGCGCCATACCCTCAAGATGGGCATCATGGACGAGGAGCGGCGCACGAGCGTCAACCTCAAGGAGTGCATCCGCGCCGCCCGGCACCGCGTGTGCTTTATCAATACGGGCTTCCTGGACCGCACTGGCGACGAGATCCATACCTCGATGGAGGCCGGACCGATGATCCGCAAGGGCGATATGCGGGCCACGCCCTGGATCAAGGCCTATGAGGATTGGAACGTGGACATCGGGCTCGCCTGCGGGCTGCCCGGGCGGGCGCAGATCGGCAAGGGCATGTGGGCGATGCCCGACCGCATGGCCGACATGATGGCGCAGAAGATCGCCCACCCGCAAGCCGGCGCCAACACCGCCTGGGTGCCCTCGCCCACGGCTGCGACGCTGCACGCGCTGCACTACCACAAGGTCGACGTGGCCAGGCGTCAGGCCGAGCTGCGCTCGCGCCCCCGCGCCTCGCTCGATGCCATCCTGACCATCCCGGTCGCCGACCGCGTGAGCTGGTCGCCCGAGGACATCCAGAAGGAGCTCGACAACAACGCCCAGGGCATCCTGGGCTACGTGGTGCGCTGGATCGATCAGGGCATCGGCTGCTCCAAGGTGCCCGACATCGACAACGTCGGCCTGATGGAGGACCGCGCCACGCTCCGCATCTCCAGCCAGCACATCGCCAACTGGCTCCTGCACGGCATCGCCACCGAGGCGCAGGTGCTGGAGACGATGCGGCGCATGGCCGCCGTGGTGGACCGCCAGAACGCCGGCGATTCCCTCTACCGCCCAATGGCGCCCAACTTCGAGGAGTCGGTCGCCTTCCAGGCCGCCCGCGACCTCGTCTTCAAGGGCCGCACCGAGCCCAACGGCTACACCGAGCCGATCCTGCACGCGCGGCGGGCGGAGGCGAAAGGTAGGTTGGGTTAGCGCGAAGCGCGTAACCCAACCGGAATGGGCACGACCCGCCCCAAAGCTCGCGCAGCCTACTCGGCGGCGACGTGGCGGCGGGAGGGAGCAGGCACCGTGCGTCCCAGCGCATGCGCCTCCTCGATCCAGGCATCCACCGCGTCCCTGACGTTGGCGAGGGCCTCCTCGGGCGTCTCCCCGTCGGACATGCAGCCTGGCAGATCGGGCACCGATGCAAGGAAGCCACCGCCGTCCTCGGGGGACAATGGCTCGATCAGGACAGGATATTCCAGTGTAGTGCTCATGCCTTCGCTCCAGTTACGGCGTCGATGAAGCGAACGAGCTTGCGGATGTAGACGGGCTTCACGGGCCGCCGGGCCGGAATAGTGAGAATATCACGTTGGGAAGGATGGGATACCTTGTAGTGCGACCCTCCCCCCGTCGGTGCCGCACAGCGGACGCCGTGTGTACGACAGACTGCCTCAACATCGCGAATGGACCAATCGCCGGCCGGCCTCGCTCGCATTTCGTCGAGACGGTCCATTTCGCACCTTGATCGGAACGCATTAGCTCTGGGCTTGCCGCACACGGCGCAGGCGTAGTCCAGGCCACAGGCTTTTCGTGACCTGGAGACGCGGTGCCAGCGGGCCAAGCTAATACCGCCTGTCGGTTAACGCTGCCTCCCCTAAGCCGCTGGCACCCACTCGACGGCTACTTCACCTCCCCTTTCTTCAGGCCCGCCTCGGCGAACAGCTTGGCGTAGAAATCGAACTGCTCGTTCAGGAACTTGGCGTGCGCCGAGGGCGAGCGCATCTCGGGCGGGAACGGCACCGTGCCGGTCGCCTCGAACCGCTCGACGATCTTCGGATCGGAGACGAACTTGCCGAGCGCCTCGTTCCAGCGGTCGATCACCTGCTTCGGCGTACCCTTGGGCACGTAGGCGCCATTCCAGATGGTAAACTCGAGCCCCGGCATGCCGGCCTCCGCATTGGAAGGCACGTCCTTCAGGCTGGGGAGCCGCTGCGCGGACGTCACCGCGTAGGCCTTCACCGTGCCTGCATCGACCTGCGGCACCGCCGTGGTGGCCTGGTCGCACAGCAGGTCGATCTGGCCTGCGACGAGGTCCTGCATCGCCGGCCCCGTGCCGCTGTAGGGCACCATGGCCAGCTTCTGGCCGATCTCCCGCTGCAGCACCATGGCACATACGTAGGAGTTCGAGCCTACGCCGGCGAAGCCGATGGTCGCCTTGTCGCCCTTCTCCTTCATCCACGCGACCAGCTCCTTGAGCGTCTTGGGCTCCAGCGTCTTGCGGCTGAGCATGACCATCGGCCCGGTGTTGATGAGGCCCATCGGCTCGAACGCCGTCCTGGTGTCGAACCTGAGGTTCGCATAGAGCGCCGGCGCGGCCGCTAGACCGCCGTGGTGCGTGAGGATCGTGTAACCGTCGGGTGCGGCCTTGGCCGCCCGCTCCGTCCCGATCGTGCCGCCGGCGCCTTTGACGTTCTCGACCACGATCTGCTGACCGAGCTGCCTGCCAACATGATCGCCCAGCAGTCGCGCCAGCGTGTCCGATGGACCGCCGGCGGCGAACACCACGATCTGCGTGATCTGCTTGGTCGGGTAGCCCTGCGCCTGTACCCGAGATGGAGCCCACGACGCGGATGCCAAAGCCACCGCACCGACGGCGACGACACGACCCCAATTTGCAAACGGCATCGACAGTGCCCCTCCCTTAAGGCGACATCCAGCGTTTCACGGCGTTCTCTGCTGCCCCCGAGTGGATCAGCCTTGGCATTGGGCTGTCAACCACGGCGCTGCAGCGCAGCACGCGGGACTGGCGCTCCCCGGCTCCCATGGTAACCATTGACGGGAGGAAGACCAGGGCCTTGAGGAGCGAACGCGCAATGACTGAGACAATCGGCTGGATCGGCATCGGCAGCATGGGCCATCGCATGAGCCGGCACGTGGTCGCTGCCGGATACTCGCTGGTGGCCGCAGACGCGGTGAGCACCGAGCTGGCGCCGCCGGGCGCCCGGATCGCCGCCGGCAACGCCGAGGTCGCCGCTCTCGCCGACACCGTCATCCTCTCGCTGCCGGACGGCGCTGTCAGCGTCGCCGTGGCGCGCGAGATCGCCGGTGCCCCCGCGCGCAAGGTCAAGACGGTGATCGATACCTCCACCATCGGCATCGCCGCCGCCCGGACCGCCGCCGAGATCCTCGCCGCAGCCGGTATCGAGTATGTCGATGCGCCGGTCTCCGGCGGCACCGCAGGCGCCGACAAGGCGACGCTCGCCGTCATGCTCGCCTGCCCGGCGGAGACCTATGAGCGCGTCAAGCCGCTGATGGCGCGGATCGGCAAGCCGTTCCACGTGGGGCCGTGGCCCGGCCAGGGACAGGCCGTGAAGCTCCTCAACAACTTCCTGTCGGCCACCGCTCTGGCGGCCACCAGCGAGGCCATCGCCTTCGGCGTCAGCCAGGACATCCCGATGGCGACCATCCTGGACATCGTCAACGCCTCCACGGGGCGCAATTCCGCTACCGACGACAAATTCCCGCGCCGCATCATGCACGGCCGCTACGACGCCGGCTTCACCGCCAAGTTGCAGCTCAAGGATATCAAGCTCTACCTGGAGAACGCGCGCGCCGTCGGCAGCAGCGACGAGATCGCCGACACCGTGGTCAAGGTCTGGGCCGAGATGGACGCCGCCCTGCCCAAGGCGGACATTTGCGAGATGTATCCCTTTACGCGCGGCGGCAGACGAAAGTCCGGAGCATGAGCCGCGGCGCATCGCGATCCGGTCCCTCGCCGTCTTGAGTGCGGAGCCCGCCCGAGAGGACATCCCGCTTCGCCAGCACACGATGAGCTCGACTGTCGGGAGCGCGGCATCAATCGCGCACGGTCATCCGTCGCTTCAAGAAGCTTCGAGCGATGTTCATCCTTGAGTGCTTGAACTCGTCCGGCGACCAGCCACCCTCGATGACGAGGGACCGCCATGCCCGGAGATGGCTTGCTTCCCATATCGCCTGAACAACCCGGTCGGGCTCCGTGCCGGGCGCGAGCTGGCCCCGTTTCTTCATCCCGCGCAACTGGGCAGCCCCGGCAGGAGCCGGCCGATCATGCGGTCGTCGAGGCTCAGTGCCAGCGGCGCGAGGACCGGGCTCGCCACATATGCTGCGGCCAGGCTCGCGATCACCGCGATCAGGCGCCAAAGAGCGGGAACCCCGCGGCGGTATGAGGGTTCTACCTGATGCCGAAGCTGCCCGGTTCTCGGCAGTATGATTGCTGCGCCGCTTGGCTCCAGGAAGGACCCAAGGCCAGGTGCGAGCTGACCCGGATATCGGTCAAACCCGTTGGGAG
>JBAPMW010000876.1:0-1855 GCA_049278815.1 Hyphomicrobiaceae bacterium | reverse complement strand
CTTGCCCATCTGTGTACTGGGTTCCCCGCCTACGCGGGGATGACGGCTGTGGTGAGGTTGTGCGCTTCCCGCCGGCGTCATTCCCGCGCAGGCGGGAACCCAGGCCACCTCTCCGCGCAGGATCGCCGGAAGCTCAAGCGCAACCACGCCGCAAGCTCGCTCCCCGGCCGGGAGCAACGTGCGGTGCTGAGAGCAGGCGTTGGGCTGTCCCGCGAGCTCTGCTTAGCACGATCACCCGACGTGCGGGCCGGCGGCCGGCGCCATGCGGGGGCCGTCGTGGCTGGCGTGGACCTCGACGGTGACGTGCGAGAGGCCGGCACAGCCGGCGAGGCGGGCCTTGTAGGCCTCGGGCGGCTGCGGGTGGTCGGACACCACCGAGGCCACCAGCGCCAGATGGCCGGGGCCCAGGCGCCACAGGTGCAGGTCCACCACCCGGTCGCCGCCCTGCTCCAGGCGCCGGCGCAGATGGGCGGCGAGCCTCTGGTCCGGCACCGTGTCGAGCAGGATGGCGCCGGACGAGTGGAGCAGGCGCGCCGCCCAGCAGGCGATGATGACCGCCCCGACGAGCCCCATGGCAGCGTCCATCCACACCCAGCCGAAGAAGCGGCCCGACAGCAGCGCCACGATCGCCAGCACCGAGGTCAGCGCATCGGTCAGGACGTGCGCGTAGGCGGCGCCCAGGTTGTGGTCGCGGTGATGATGACGATCATGGCCCTGGCCGTCCGCATCCTGGTCGTCGTCGTGGGCGCGGGGGTGGGCATGGTCATGGTCGTGGTCATGGTCGTGGTCATGGCCCTCGCGCAGCAGCCAGGCGCTGGCGAGGTTCACGGCCAGTCCGGCCACGGCGATGGCGATGGCCTGGTCGAAGCCGATGGCGACCGGGCTGACGAGGCGTTGCACCGATTCATAGCCGATCAGGACCGCGACGACGGCGAGCACCAGGGCGCTCGAGTAGGCGGCGAGGTCGCCGACCTTGCCGGTGCCGAAGCCGAAATGCTCATTGTCGGCATGGCGGCGGGCGAGGCGGTAGGCGAGGGCGGCGACGGCCAGCGCGCCGGCGTGGGTGGCCATGTGCCAGCCGTCGGCGATCAGTGCCATCGAGCCGAAGAGCACGCCGCCGGCGATCTCGGCCACCATCATGGCAGCCGTCAGCGCCACCACGGCCCAGGTGCGGCGCTCGTTCTCGTCGTGCCGGGGGCCCAGGAAGTCGTGGTTGTGCGGCCAGTGTCCGAGGTGGGGCAGGGAAGGCCTGTGCATCGCGGGGCTCCATCGGTCTGGCGCCAGTTTCACGCTCCTTTGCGAGGATTTCGTCAACGGCAGTGTCAGACCCTGCGGGCTACGGCATTCACACATCTTCTCCATGCGGAAAGAGCGCGCTGTTACGCTTCTGACCGCGTGGCGCAGGCCGCTTGGATCGATCATGGGCACTAAAAGTGCTGTTGACGCATTTTACGTTTGACATTAACGCATAGCTGGTTATTGTGCTGTATGTCGTATTGGAAGATCGTGCGTTGACCCCCATGGGGAGGGCTCCGCAAAACTCTCGGCAAGCGGCATCAACACTGATCGAGACAGCATGGATGGGTGGCGCCCTTCCCGCGGGCGGCACAGGTGCGCCGCATAGGGGATGCCGCCAACCAGCGATGAGGAGGGCTGGGCTGCAACGCCTCTGTCCAGGCGCTGCGCCTCTGCGGATGCCCCCACGGTCGGCCTAGCGGTGCCCGGCGCGGCTCTGACGGCCGAGCTAGCGGCGGCGCCGGTCCGGCTCTGACAGCCCGGCTACGGGCGGTCCGGCGCAGCTCTGATGAATATGCCCTCTCGTGGAGGGCTCTGCGGGAGGCGGAGTGGCCTGCGG
>JBAPMW010000875.1:0-6840 GCA_049278815.1 Hyphomicrobiaceae bacterium | reverse complement strand
TCTAAAGTCGTCCAAGGCCATGTCGCAAAGGCTGCAAAGACTGCGCAAAGCCCGATTGCTCCTGCCGACGCTGGCGGCGCTGGCGGGCCTTGCCGTTCTGATCGGCCTCGGCACCTGGCAGATGGAGCGCAAGCGCTGGAAGGAGGGGCTGCTCACCCAGATCGCCGCCCGCGTCCACGCCGATCCGGTCCCGCTCGCCTCTCTTCCAGCGCGCACGCACGACAAGGGCGATCTGGAGTACACCCACGTTTCCGTCATCGGGAGGTTCCACCACGACAAGGAGCGCTATCTCTATGCGCCGGGCCCGGCGGGCCTAGGCTGGCACGTCTATACGCCGCTTGAGATCGGAGAGGGGGCGCTGGTCTGGATCAACCGCGGAGCCGTCCCCGACGCGAGGAAGGCGCCGACGACGCGCCTTGAGGGTCAGGTGGCCGGCGAGGTCGAGGTGCGCGGCCTGGTGAGGCTCCCGTCCGGCCCCGGCCTATTTGCCGCTCAGAACGACCCTGCTCACAATCTCTGGTATTGGCCGGACCTTGCCGCCATGACCGCTTCTGCCTTTGCAGGAAGCCCGCTGGCGGGCAAAGCGCTTCCCCTCGTCATAGAGGCCGACGCCCAGCCGGCGCCGCCTGGCGGGCTTCCCAGGGGCGGCGTGACGCGGCTCAGGCTGCCCAACCGGCACCTCGAATATGCACTGACCTGGTATGGCTTGGCCGCAACCCTGGCGGGGGTCTATTTGGCCTTTGCGATCAGCCGGTTACGGACCTCCACGTAACACCCCCACGCGACCGCCTCGCCCTACGGTTGCCTAAGCGCCTTGTTCAGCGGGGGCTTGGGCCGTAGGGTGCGGCGGTCCTGTCCCCCTTCCGAGAGTTCTGACCCCGTGCGTTACGTCAGCACCAGAGGCGAGGCGCCCCCCTTGGGCTTCGAGGAGGCCCTGCTTGCAGGGCTCGCCCGCGACGGCGGCCTCTACGTGCCGGAGGTCTGGCCGCGCCTCGTCCCGGATGAGATTGCGGGCTTTGCCGGCCGCCCTTTTCCCGATGTCGCCGCGGCGGTCTTGGAGATGTTCGCCGGTGACTCCATTCCATACGAGGAGCTGCTGGCGCTGGCCCACGACGCCTACGCCCGCTTCGGCCACCCGGCCGTGACGCCGCTGGTGCAGATCGACCGGAATCTTTGGGTTCTTGAGCTGTTCCACGGACCCACCCTGGCCTTCAAGGACGTGGCCATGCAGCTGCTGGCGCGCCTGATGGACCGGGTGCTTTCGGCCCGCGGCCAGCGCGTCACGGTGGTGGGCGCCACCTCGGGCGATACCGGCGGCGCGGCCATCGAGGCCTTCCGCGGCTCGCAGCGGGTCGATGCCGTTGTGCTCTTCCCCAAGGGCCGGGTCTCCGACGTGCAGCGGCGCATGATGACCACCGCCATCGAGGACAACGTTCACGCCGTTGCCATCGAGGGCACCTTCGACGACTGCCAGGCCCTGGTGAAAGGCATGTTCAACGACCTGCCCTTCCGGGATGCCGTAGGCCTCGCCGGTGTCAACTCCATCAACTGGGCGCGGGTTGCGGCCCAGGTCACCTACTACTTTGTGGCCGCCGTCGCCCTCGGCGCGCCGCATCGCCCGGTCGCCTTCGCGGTCCCGACCGGCAACTTCGGCGACATCTTCGCCGGCTATGCGGCCAAGTGCATGGGGCTGCCGGTGGCGCGGCTGGCGATCGGCACCAATGACAACGACATCCTGCGTCGCGTCCACGAGACGGGCACCTACGAGGTCCGTGGGGTGTTCCCAACCACCTCGCCGTCCATGGACATCCAGGTGTCCTCCAACTTCGAGCGTTACCTGTTCGAGGCCAGCAACCGCGACGCCGCCTGGGTGCGCGGCTGGATGGGAGCACTGGCCCAATCCGGCCGCTTCGAGCTTTCCGCGCGGGCTCTCTCGGCTCTGCGGTCCGATTTCACCGCGGCCAGCGCCACCATGGACGAGGTCGCCGCCTGCGTTCGGCGTGTGAAAGCCACCAGCGGCTACCTTCTGGACCCCCACACCGCCTGCGGCGTGATCGCGGCGGAGAAGGCGCTGGCGCAGGGCGGCGATACGCCGCCAGGCGCGCCGCAGATCGTGCTCGCCACCGCCAGCCCCGCCAAGTTCCCCGACGCCATGGAGGCCATCGCCGGGGAGCGGCCGGCGCTGCCGCCGCGGCTCGCCGCCCTGATGACCGATCCGGAGCGGATCGCAGTCCTGCCCAACGATCTTGCCGCAGTGGAGCGCTTCGTCGCCCGGCGCGCCGAGGGACGCAAAGGAGCCGCCGCATGACCATCCACGAGACCCGCTTGCCCAACGGCCTGCGCGTCGTCTCCTACCGCATGCCGCACCTGGAGACGGTGTCGATGGGCATCTGGGTGGGCGTGGGCGCGCGCCACGAGACCGCTCCGGAGCAGGGCATCTCGCACCTCCTGGAGCACATGGCCTTCAAGGGCACCGAGCGGCGCGCCGCCCGCGACATCGCCGAGGAGATCGAGGCTGTCGGCGGCGAGCTCAATGCCGCCACCAGCCTGGAGACCACGGCCTACTTCGCGCGCGTGCTGGCGGGCGACATCGGCCTCTCCCTCGACATCCTGGCCGACATCCTGCAGAGCCCGCGCCACTCCGAGGAGGAGCTGGAGCGGGAGCGCGAGGTGATCCTGCAGGAGATCGCCGCCACCCGCGACAGCCCCGACGAGATCGCCTACGAATTGCTCCAGGAGGTCGCTTTCCCCGATCAGTCGATCGGCCGCCCCATCCTTGGCACGGCGGCAAGCGTCAAGGGCTTCCAGACCCCCGACCTGCGCCGCTTCCTGAAGGGCAACTACTCCGCCAACCGCATGGTGCTCTCGGCCGCCGGCAAGATCGACCACGGCGAGCTGGTCCGCCACGCTGAGGCCCTATTCGGGGGCATGAATGGCGGCGAAGGGGGCAGGTTCGAGCCGGCGCGCTATGGCGGGGGCACACGCACGTCCTCCAAGCCGTTCGAGCAGAGCCACCTCCTGCTGGCGTTCGAGGGGCCATCCTACGCCCAGGGCGAATATTACACGGCCCAGGTGTTCTCGGCGCTGTTCGGCGGGGGCATGTCGTCCCGACTGTTCCAGGAGGTCAGGGAGCGGCGCGGCCTTTGCTACTCGATCTACTCGACCTATTGGGCCCTCGCCGATACGGGCCTTTTCGGCATTCATGCCGCCACGGGGCCCGACATGATGTCCAAGCTCATTGAGGTGGTGGCGGGCGAGCTGAGGCGGGCAGCCGCGGCGGCGCCGACTGAGGCCGAGGTGGCACGCGCCAAGGCGCAAATCAAAGCCGGCATGCTGATGGGGCTTGAAAGCTCGCCCGCGCGCGCCGAGTACATGGCCCGCCAGCTCCTGCTGTTCGACAGGCTGATCGAGACAAGCGAGGTCGTGGCCCGCATCGAGGCCGTCACCGCCGAGGATATCCGCACGCTGGCGGCCTGGCTCATGACAGCCTCCAAGCCTTCGATCACGGTGGTCGGTGCTGGCCGCCAGGGGACAGTGTACGCGGCGATGGCCGAGCGCATGGTCCTCGAAGAAGCCGCGGGCCGCGCCCATTGATGACGGGATATTGATGATCGGACGGATGATCGCATGGCCTTCCTGAGACCTTCGTTCAGCATCGATCCTGACGCCGACATTCGCGGCGCGCGCGTCTACCTGCGCTATCCCATCATGCAGGACTATGCGGCCTGGGCCGAGCTGCGGGCGCTCAGCCGCCAGCACCTTTCCCCCTGGGAGCCGCAGTGGGCGCGCGACGAGCTCACCCGCTCCTCCTTCCGCCGCCGCCTGCGGGCGGCCCAGCGCGAGGCGCGCGACGACCTCGGCTACAGCTACCTCATCTTCGCCGAGGCGCCGCTGCGGCTGGTCGGCGGCCTCAACCTCAGCAACATCCGGCGCGGCATCGCCCAGACGGCGTCGATCGGCTACTGGATCGGCGCGCCCTACGCCGGCCGCGGCCTGATGACCGACGCGGTGCGGTCCGTCGCGCCCTTCGCGTTCTCCACCCTCCGCCTCCACCGGCTGGAGGCCGCGTGCCTTCCCACCAACGCCGCCTCCATGCGGGTCCTGGAGAAGGCCGGGTTCCACCTTGAGGGCCGGGCGCGGCAGTACCTCAAGATCGACGGCCGCTGGCAGGACCACAGTCTTTACGCGCTGGTGCACGACGATGTGCATCCCGCGCCGGCGGGCAGCTGATGGGCGACTGCGTCGAGCAACGTGGATCGCGCCAGGGCGTGGAGACGCGCGCGCCGACCCGGGCGCGGTATGGGCGCCCCCCATATCCAATTGGCCAACGTCATCCCGGCGGGATGACGAAAAAGGGAAGCAGCAGTCTATTTGGCCGGCAAGCGGGCGTACGTCTCATATCCACTGGAAAGCGCCCTAGCCATCGCATGGGACGCCTCGCAGGCTTCATCGTCTGCACCCTGGCACTCATGCTGCTGGCCCTGTCGATCGCCGCGCAGCCTGCCGCCGCGCTCAAGGCCATCGACATTACCGGCGAGGAGGAGCGCCTCGACATCTTCCCCCTTGGCGAGTTCCACGCGCCCGGCGACCGCATCACGCTCGACACCGTCCCCGACAGCGACGGCACCTCGCAGAGCTGGAGCGCGGAGGCCACGACACCGGGCACCAAGCCGGGCTGGTTCGCGTTCGCTCTGCGCAATACCACCGACAAGCAGGTCGAGCGCTGGCTGGTGATCGACCGCTACAACCCCGCCGCCTCCGGCGTGCTGCTGCCCGACCTCGACGCGCGGCGCCTCAACCGGATCGCCTACTCGCGCGGCTATGCGCCCGAGCGCATCAAGAGCGACCGCGCCGACGTGTTCCGCATCACGCTGGAGCCCGGCCGCACCGTCACCTTCGTCGCCGAGCTGGCGTCCGACCGTATCGCCTCGGTCCACCTGTGGAGCCCCATCGAGTACGAGCAGCGCGGCCGCAACCACTACCTCTTCAGCGGCGTCATGATCGGCATCACCGGCCTGCTCGCCATCTTCCTGACGGCAGTGTTTGCCGCCAACCACAAGGCGATCTTCCCGTCCGCCGCCGTTTTCGCCTGGTGCGTGCTGGCCTACCTGGTCGTCGACTTCGGCTTCTGGCATAAGCTGTTCAGCATCAGGCCCGAGGAGAACGCCCAATACCGCGCCGCCACCGAGGCCGGCATGGCGGTGAGCCTTGTGGTGTTTCTCCACGTCTTCCTGCGCCTGCGCGCCTCGCACCGATACATGCGCGTCCTGATCGGCATCTGGATCGCGCTGCAGTGTGTGCTGGTTGCCCTCGCCTTCCTCGACCCGCGCCTGGCGGCCACCTTCGTGCGCCTGTCGGGCGTGCTGATCGGGGTGGCGGGCGCGGGCGTCACCCTGTACCTGGCGCTGCGCGGGCAGGACCGCGCACTGGCCCTGGTGCCCACCTGGATGCTGCTCCTGGTCTGGCTGTTCGGCGCCGGTGCCACGCTGCTCGGGCGGCTCTCGGGCGATTTCGTCACCTTGAGCCTGATCGCCGGCCTCGTGCTGATCGTGGTGCTGATCGGCTTCACCGTCACCCAGTTCGCCTTCCGCTCGACCGAGGCGGTGTTCGGCGGCTCGCAGCCCGGCGACCAGCAGCTGCGCGCCCTCGCGGTCGACGGCGCCGGCGCCGCGGTCTGGGAATGGAACGCCCGCCGCGACGAGATCAAGGTGAGCGCCATCGTCGAGCAGACCCTGGGCCTCAAGGGCGGCGAGCTGTCCACCAAGACCGACAGCTTCGTCGCCCACATGCATCCGGCCGACCGCGAGCGCTTCAAGCTGCTGCTATGGTCCATGAAGGAGCGCGGGGGCGGCGAGCTGCGGCTCGAGTTCCGCATGCGCCACGTCGATGCCTCCTACCGCTGGTTCGAGCTCGACGCGGCGAGCCTGCCGAGCCAGGACCGCCGCAACCTGCGCTGCGTCGGCCTGGTGCGTGATGCGACCGATACCAAGCGGGCGCAGGAGCGGCTCCTGCACAACGCCGTCTACGACAGCCTCTCCGGCCTGCCCAACCGCGAGCTGTTCCTCGATCGCCTCGCCACCGCAGGCAAGCGCGCGACGCTGGAGCCGCTGGTCCGCCCGTCGCTGCTGTTCATCGACATCGACCGGTTCAGGGCGGTGAGCGCCTCGGTCGATCTGCCGGCGGCCGACAGCCTGCTGCTCACGATCGCCCGCCGTCTCGCCCGCAACCTCGGGCCCCAGGATACGCTGGCGCGGATCGGGCGCGACCAGTTCGCGCTGCTCCTGCTCAGCCACACCGACCCGCGCGAGCTCGCCATGCTGGCCGAGCAGGTGCGCCGCTCGGTGCGGTCGCCGATCGCCATCGGCGGGCGGGAGATCGTGCTCACGGCCTCGGTCGGCATCGCCACCTACAACGGTCCCGACGAGAACCCGGCCGGGCTCTTACAGAACGCCGAGATCGCCATGTACCGCGCCAAGCGCGCCGGCTCGGACCGCGTCGAGATCTACACCCCCGACATGCGCTCCGATCCCGATGGCCGGGTGGCATTGGAGGCCGAGCTTGGCGCCGCGCTCGAGAAGAAGCAGCTTAAGGTCGTCTATCACCCGGTCTTCTACCTTCCCACCGAGACGCTCGCCGGCTTCAAGGCCGAGCTGCGCTGGGAGCATCCGCGGCTCGGCACGCTCAACCCCGCTCATTTCGTGAGGGTGGCCGAGGAAACCGATCTCATCGCCAGGCTCTGGTCGTACGTGCTGACGCGCGCCGCGCGCGACGGGCAGCGCTGGCAGCGCGAGCTGCCGCGCCCCGATCAGCCGGTGTTCGTCGCGGTCGGCGTCGGCAGCC
>JBAPMW010000874.1:0-2954 GCA_049278815.1 Hyphomicrobiaceae bacterium | reverse complement strand
GCTGCGCGGCCTGCACGCCCGCACCAGGGCCGCCTTTCAAGCTTAGGTGTCAGACCCTCCGGGTCTGAAGGGAAACTAACCCTATCCAGCTGGAGACAGTGAGGCTCGTCAATGCGCGACAGACAAGCGCCGCCCGGATCCCCCTCCCCCTTGCGGGGAGGGGCTAGGGGTGGGGGGACTCCCGACCTCAGACGTTCTGCAATCCCCCCCACCCTGTCCCTCCCCCACAAGGGGGGAGGGGACGTTGTGGCGCGCTCCGTTTCGTCTATCGAGGGTCGGCGCAGCCGGTGAGCGGCTGACACCACTGCACAACCTCCCTTACGCCGCCCTGGCCCGCCGCTGCGCCGCGCCTGTCGTCGAGGGCGTCGGCGCCGTCCAGTCGCGCTTGATGCCCAGGTAACCTAAGAGCGGCGCGCCGATGAAGATCGATGAGTAGGTGCCGATGACGACGCCCAGCAGCATCGCCAGGTTGAAGTTGCGGATCACCTCGCCGCCGAAGATGTAGAGCGAGACCAGAACGGCGATGGCGGTGCAGCCCGTCAGGATGGTGCGCGACAGCGTCTCGTTGATCGACTGATCCAGGAGCGCGTTGAGCTCCATGCGCTTGTATTTGCGCAGGTTCTCGCGGATGCGGTCGGACACCACCACGGTGTCGTTGACCGAGTAGCCGAGGATGGTGAGCAGCGCCGCGACGATGGAGAGGTCGAACTCCAGCTGCAGGAATGAGAAGATGCCCGCCACCAGCAGCACGTCGTGGGTCAGGGCCACGATGGCACCGAGTGCGAACTGCCACTCGAAGCGCACCCACACGTAGATGACGATGGCGAAGAGCCCGGCGACCACGGCCGTGAAGCCGGTCCAGCGCAGCTCGCTCGACACGGCGGGGCCTACCGATTCGTAGCGCCGCTGCTCGTACCGGTCGCCTAGGGCTGCCGTGACCTTGGCCAAAGCCGCCTTCTGCTCGGCCTCGCCGCCCTTCTGCTGCTCGACGCGGATTAGCACGTCGGTGTCGTTGCCGAAGCTCTGGATCTGCACCGAGCCGATGCCGAGAGCGTTCAGCTTCTCGCGGAGCCCGGCGACATCGGCGGGGCCGGACTTGGACTGCACCTCCATCACGGTGCCGCCCGTAAAGTCCACGCCGTAGTTGAAGCTGCGCTGCCAAATCACTGCAAGGGAGAGGGCCATGGCGACGAGCGAGAGCGCGAGGCACAGGCCCTTGTAGCGCATGAAGGGCAGGCGCAGGTCGTGGGGGAAGAAATCGAAGCCCCGGAAGTTGGGAATAAGACGCATCATAAGCGTGTCTCCTGTCCTAGACCGGCAGCGCCAGGCGGGTGCCCTTGGCGCGCGGCTGGGCGTTGAGCCAGTAGTAGATGAGCAGCCGCACCACCGTGACGGAGGCGAAGATCGAGGTGCAGATGCCGATGGTGAGCGTCACGGCGAAGCCGCGGATCGGGCCGGCGCCGAGCCAGAACATCACCAGCGCGCAGGCCAGCGTCGTGAGCTGCGAGTCGGCAATCGTCACGAACGCGCGCGTGAAGCCGGCGTCGACGGCGGCGATCGCCGACTTGCCGGCGCGCACCTCCTCGCGGATGCGCTCGTAGATCAGCACGTTGGCGTCCACCGCCATGGCGATGCCAAGCACCAGGCCGGCGATGCCGGGCAGCGTCAGCGCCGAGCCGAACAGCGACATCAGCGCCACCGTCAAGGTGCCGTGCACCAGCAGGCCGACGACGGCGAAGATGCCGAATGTGCCGTAGTAGAGGACGGTGAGGACGATGGTGGCGATGCCGCCGATGATGCCGGCGAGCTTGCCGGCCTCGATGGAGTCGTTGCCGAGCGACGGCCCCACCGTGCGCTTCTCCACGATGGTCAGCTTGGCCGGCAGGGCACCCGATTTCAGCTGGATCGCCAGCTTGGTCGAGGTCTCCGGCGTGAAGCTGCCCTCGATGTAGCCGCGCCCGCCCTCGATGGCGGTATTGATGCGCGGCGCCGAGATCACCTTGTCGTCGAGCACGATCGCGAACAGCTTGCCCACGTTCTCGCGGGTATACTTGCCGAACTTGCGCGCGCCGGAGCCATTGAACTGGAACTCGACGATCGGCTCGTTGGTGTGGTGGGAGAAGCCCGGCCGGGAATCGGTCAGCTCCTCGCCGCGCACCACGGGCGCCTCGCGCAGGAGCTTCTCGCCTTCGCCCTTCTCGATGCTCGGGTAGATCTTGAAGCCGAGCGGCATCTTGCCGGCCTTGGCCTCGGCGGGGGTCACGGTCGGGTGCACCTCGTGGAACGAGAGGCGGGCGGTCTCGCCGACCAGCGCCTCCAGCTCGGTCGTGTCCTGCACGCCCGGCACCTGGATGAGAATGCGCCCCTCGCCTTCACGGACGATGTGGGCCTCCTTGGTGCCGCTGGGGTCCACGCGCCGCCGCACGGTCTCGATGGCCGCCTCGATGGCGCCGGTGATGCGCTGCTTGAGGCCGAAGTCGGTGGGCGTGATGGTGAAGTTGGTGCCTTCGCCCTTCGCCACCTCCACGTCCGCGCTCGCGGTGCCCATCAGCGGGTTGCCGATCTGCTGGGGGATTTGCCTGAGCGCCTTGAGGGCGGCGTCGGTGTCCTCGGCCTTGGCGATGCGCACCAGCACGGAGTTGCCGGCGATGCCGACCGCGCTCACGGGGATCTTGGCGTCGCGCAGGCGCGAGCGGGCATCGCCCACCAGCGCGCCGAGCCAGTCCCTGCGCACGTCGTTGATCTCCATGCTGTAGAGCAGATGCGCGCCGCCGCGCAGGTCGAGGCCGAGCGAGAGCTGCCACTTGGGCAGCACGCTGGGCCAGCGGCTCACGAAGTTGGGCAGCACCATGTAGATGCCCGCCAGACAAATGCCGATGATGGTAAGCTGCTTCCAGCGCGGGAAGTTCAGCATGATGGTCCCTCCGGGGGTGAGGCGGCTCGCGCTTGAGGAG
>JBAPMW010000873.1:0-2468 GCA_049278815.1 Hyphomicrobiaceae bacterium | reverse complement strand
CGCGCACACCGCGCCGAATCGGTCCCGCAGGCACCTCCACGTCCTGGCGCGATCCACATCGAGTGGAAAGCGCCATAGTTGGCTGCCCGGTGCGCCGGCCTGCGCTGCCGCCGCCGTGGTCCGGTGGAGGTCCGTCTTGCCCGGCAGGGAGCCGGGGCTCTCACTGCCGCTGAGGGAGGCTCCAGTAGATGTTGGGCGAGGCGCCGAGCTGGGCGAGGCCGCGTTGCTTGGCCGACAGCTTCTGGCGCACGATGGCCGCTATGTCCTTGAGCACCGCGGCGCTGTCCGTGAGATAGGAATGGCCGAACGCGCGCACCGGCATGGTGGCGCGGCTCGCGTCGACGGTGTCAAGGCCGGGGAACACGAACACGCCGCCCGCCGTCTCGCCCACGCGCGCGTAGCCGTGGACGGCCTTGGAGGCCATCAGTGCCAGATCCGAGGAGGACGCGTACACCGTCGTCAGCGTGCCCTGCAGGGCCTTGAGCCTGGGCGCGATGACCGTGCGGAAGAGCTCGACATTGATGTCGGGTGCCGCAAGCAGCAGATCGCTGATCTTGGTGGTCGTCTTGCCCCTGTCGACGCGCGACCTGAGCACTTGGCTCACCACCCGGCTGCCCATGCTGTGGGCGATGATGTACACGTCGTCGACGGGCAGCCGCGACAGGTCGTCCAGCACCTGGTCGAAGGCGCCCTCCGACAGCTGCGCGGTCTCGGCGTCCCGCAGGTAGCTGGTGTACTGCCCGGCGGACGGCCAGCTGAAGAAGAACGGGATGCCGGGGAAGTTGAGATCGTAGGCGAGTTGCGCGGTGCGCATCGCCGTCTCGGCGAAGCTCATGTTGTAGCCGTGAACGAAGAGGAGGAGCGACTTGGATTTCGCCTCCTCAAGCCGCTTCGTCATCTCGGCGCGCGCATCGTCCGCACCGAGCGCCACCGCCTCCTTCAGGATGAAGTGCCGCTTCGGGTCGGCGCGGAACTCAAGCCTCCAGATGCTCGGCAGCTCAAGGCTGCCCGCCGTGTGCGCGGACGGTATGGAGACAACGGCGCGGCCGTAGGTCAGCTTCGCAACCGTGGCGTTGTAGGCCTTGACCGGCTCGCTGTCGGCGGTGCGCCCGCGGTTGGTGGCGAAGTATGTGGTCACCTCCAGCGCATCGGCGCCCGTGCCTGCGCTTGCCGTCTCCGCTGCGCTTGCCGTCTCTCCCCTCCCCTTCGCCGCCTTCCGCATGGAGCGTGACGGTTTCGCGCCGGCCCCGGGCGAGGGCGGAGCGGCCTGCGGCGTGGGCGCCCATTGGGGTGAGGAAGGAGGGGCTTTGGGTGCCGGAGACGAGAGGCCACCCAGGGGCGCCTCCGCCTTCGCCAGTGCCTGCTTCGCCTTGACGCAGTCGATCTGGAACAGGACCTTCAGCAGGTCCCGCCGGGTCTTGGACAGGCCCTTGGCGTTGGCCTTGTCCTCGTCCTCCGTGCCGGGCTTCTTTTTGGCGCGGGCGATGGCGCGCTCCAACCGCCTCTTGCCCTTCTCCAGCGCGGTTTTGCGCTTTTCCAGGGCGGCCAAGTCCTCCGAGCGCTGCGTGCTGCGGCACGGCTCGGGCAAGCCGGGCGTTTGCGCCGACTGGCTGTGTCCCGCGCCCACGGCAGCGGAAACCGCGACAAGGAAAAGCAATATCCGCGCGAGCACCACGTAGTTCCCTCCCCCGGACGCCCGTTGGCTCAACGGCGTGGCGTACTTCCTCCAGATTTGCGTCAATGTCATGACGCCGCCCCCCGTGGTCTATCACGTCGCCCCCTGGCTCTGTCGAGCCGCACTGCCGCGGGCAACACTGCCGGGTGGACGCAGAGCGTTCGATGTTCGTTCGCGCGGGCATCTCCGGTTTGTGCCGCAGGGCCACACATCCGCAGACACATGGGCCGCAGCCAGATATGGATTTCCCTGCGGCGCTTTCGTATCGTGGTTATGTCGACAGCAGCGGTTGGGAATGGCAATACAAGGGTGCGCCGGCGGATGCCGCAGCCTGCAGCAGCCAGGGGCCGGAGGACCGATGTGAGGTGTGCTTGCACGAGATCGCTCTGCCGGGGGACGTCCTGAGATGCGTCTGACCAAGTCCACCAGTCATGCCATCCGGATTCTGATCGACTGCGCACGCGCCGACGATCAGCTGATCAAGGTTGCCGAGCTGTCGGAGCGGCTGGAGATCACCCAGCAGAATGTCTTCAAGATCGTCAACTTCCTCGCCCGGGCCGGCTTGATCGAAGCGGTGCGCGGCCGCAACGGCGGCGTGAGGCTGGCGCGCCCGGCGGACGCGATCCGCATCGGCGACGTGGTGCGGGCGACCGAGGTGACGCATGTGGCGATCGAGGAGGACGCGGGCCTGGGCACGCGGGAGCGCGGGCACGGTGTGAACCGGGTGCTCGACGACGCGCTCGAGGCCTTCATCGACGTCCTCGACCGGCACACGATTGCCGACATGATGCGC
>JBAPMW010000872.1:0-1827 GCA_049278815.1 Hyphomicrobiaceae bacterium | reverse complement strand
AGCCTTCGCCTTGACGTATAGTCTCCGCCTCAGGTCCTGCAAATCGATGGACGCCTTTGTCATCTCGTCCTTGCCTTCCCGATTGAAGGAGACATTACAAACAGAAGGGCCCCTTTGCTCCGCGGACGTTACTCCGCATCGTCATGACGAAGTTATGCTCCGCATGAACGCTCATACGGACCCATCCGCCACCCTCTCGCCGTCAATCGATTTCCCGGTTGAGCCGGTTATACGATCTACCCTGCTCCGGTGATTTCGCACCGGGGCGAGGAGGGCTTCTCCAGTTGCTCGGCATGTCCTTGTCACCGTGCTGTCGCTTCCACCCCGCCGAGGTGGAAGTGCCGTGTCGGTCAGATTTCGGCACCCCATGCTGCCTTCACCCTACGGTTGCGGGCTCGGCCCTCGGATCCACTCACTTTCGAGGCCACTTCCACGTTCACTGTCGTTACGGCCCGGTGACTCGTGATCTCCCCAAGGGAGATCTTGTCGATAGGCTTCAGGATCTTGGTTTCCCGCCACCCTGCTATCCGAACTACGGGGCTCCTGACTGTTGCCCCGGCAGGTCTACCTCCTGCTGAACACGCCAGCCTTCGCTGGACACACAACCGTACGTGAACCTCTCGATTCATACGGCTCCCGATGTTCGGCCGTTGCCATGGCATAGTGGCCAGTGGGCGAAGAGCTTCGGCGTCGCGCGGCGGAGCCGGTCGAACCAGTCCCTTGCACCCTTGGTCTGATGGACCAACCGCTTGAACTTGCGGCGTGCCCATCTGATGACATAGGCGTCGATCCTTTTGAGAGTAGGACGCAACTGCGTCTTGTAGAAATGGCTGTAGTAGGTGATCCAACCGCGAATGCACGGATTGTACATCCCGGCCAGCTCGATCAGGGACTTGTCGCTGCGCTTATGAAGCGTCCAGCTTCGGACTTCCCGGCTGATCCGCGTCAGCGCTTTCGGACTGGCGGCAGGCTGGAAGCTGTGCGTGAAGATCCGTTTCTCGCCTTTCCGCCACATCGTCTTCCTTGCCCTGAACTGGAAGCCCAGGAAGTCGAACGAGATGACAGGAAAGTCGCCGCGCCGGTTGACATCCTTGCAGTAGACGATTTTCGTCTTCACAGGATGCAGCACCAGCTTGCAGGCCGCGAGGCGATCGCCAAGCGCGCTCCAAAGTGCCTGCGCCTCCTCGGCGCTTCGGCAGTGACAGATCGCATCGTCGGCGTAGCGTTCGAACGGGATATGCGGGAACTCCCGCACCATCCACATGTCGAATGCATAGTGCAGGAACAGGTTCGCAAGCAGCGGAGAGATGACTCCGCCCTGCGGCGTCCCCGCATTGCGCGCAACGATGCTGCCGTCCTCCATCTGCCCATCCTTGATCAGGACTGGCGCATTCAGCCAGCGCTCGACGTAAAGCAGCACCCACGGACAATCCGTATGACGACGGACCGCCTTGAGCATCAGCTCCCAGTCGATGCTGTCGAAGAAGCCCTTGATGTCGAGATCAAGAACCCAATCGTAGCGCCAACAGCGCTCGCGAGCCTTGCCCACAGCATCAATCGCAGATTTGCCGGGCCTGTAGCCGTAGGAGTCGGTATGGAACACCGGCTCCAGGATCGGCTCCAGAGTGCGACGGGCGACCTCCTGGGCGACGCGGTCAGCGACAGTTGGAATACCCAACGGCCGCGTCCCGCCATCCGCTTTCGGAATATCGACCCGCAACACCGGCGGAGGAAAATAGCTCCCTGACGACAGCCGGTTCCAGAGCTTGTAGAGGTTGTTCCGAAGATCGGCCTCGAACTCCGCAATCGACTGTCCGTCTACCCCAG
>JBAPMW010000871.1:0-2649 GCA_049278815.1 Hyphomicrobiaceae bacterium | reverse complement strand
GCAGCGGATGCGGGACGGTGCGCACCATGCCGGTCTCCTCCACGAAGGGGTTCTCCAGCGCGCGCCTCACGTCGTAGACGGGGCCGACGGGGACGGCGCCGCTCAGGATGTCGATCCATTCATCGGTGGTCCCCACGCTCATGGCCGCGTCGAGCTCTGCCGTCAGCGCGCCGCGGTTCTCGCCACGGAGCCTGCCCGAGGCAAAACGCGGATCGCGCGCCAGATCGCTGCGACCGATGCGCTCGACGAGCGCCAGCCAGAACTTGTCGAGCATGCACATCACGAAGATCCAGCCGTCCTTGGTGCGAATGGTCTGCACCGGCGTGACCGACTGGTGGGCGCTGCGCGGCATCCGCGTCGGCATGGCGCCGCCGTTCAGGAACCAGCTGCCGGGGTAGGAGAGCTGATGCAGGGCGACATCGAACAGCGAGACGTCGACATCGCCGCCCTGTCCCGCCGCCTTGGCGCGCAGCAGGCATGAGAGCAGGCCGACGATGCCCGTGAGCCCCGTCATGAAGTCGATCATGGAGGCACCGAACCGGGTCGGCGGACCGTCCGGATCGCCGGTCAGGCTCATGAGACCGGCCTCGGCCTGCATCAGGTAGTCGTAGCCGGGCCAGGCCTTGCGTGCGTTGTCCCGGCCGTAGGCCGAGATGTGGAGGCAGACGACACGCGGGTTGATCGACTCGAGGCTTGCGTAATCGAGGCCCAGCTTCTCCGGCTGGTCACCGCGCAGATTGTTCACGACCGCATCCGCGGTCGCGACGAGACGCCGCCACATCGCCTGGCCGGCACTCGACTTGAGATCGAGCGTGACGCTCTTTTTGTTGGAGCCCCACGTCTGAAAGTATTGGCTGTCGTTGTCACCGAGCAGGTTGGGACCGACCCGCCGGCTCGGATCGCCTCCGACCGTCCCGTTCTCGATCTTGATGACCTCGGCGCCGAGGTCGGCAAGGAACATGGTGCCGTAGGGACCCGCGCCGAACTGCTCCAGCGTCAGCACGCTCATGCCTTCGAGTGGCTTCATTGGACCGGGTTCCGCTCGATGAGCTGCTTGGCAATGATGATCCGCTGCATCTCGTTGGTGCCTTCGCCGATGCACATCAGCGGCGCATCGCGGTAGAGGCGCTCGATGTCGAATTCCTTCGAGTAGCCGTAGCCGCCGTGGATGCGCAGCGACTCGATCGAGTTCTCAAGCGCCGCTTCCGAGGAGAAGTATTTGGCCATGCCCGCCTCCATGTCGCAGCGCTCGCCGCGGTCGAAGGCAGCCGCGGCATCGAGGGTCAGCAGGCGCGCCGCCCGTGCCCGGGTCGCCATCTCGCCGAGCTTGAGCTGGATCGCCTGGTGCTCGCAGATCGGCTTCCCGAACGTCCTTCGGATCTGCGCGTACTGCGTTGCGAGCGCCAGTGCGCCCTCCGCAACGCCGACGCCGCGCGAGGCGACGTTGATCCGCCCGAGCTCAAGGCCGCCCGTGGCCTGGTAGAAGCCCCGGCCCTCGACGCCGCCGATCAGATGGTCTGCGGGCACCCTGTAGCTCTCGAACACGAGCTCGGCCGAGTCGATCGACTTGTAGCCCAGCTTCTCAAGCTTGCGGCCGACGGTGAATCCCTCCTGCTTCGGCGCGATGAAAAGGCTCATGCCCTTGTGGCGCGGCGTGGCGTTGGGGTCCGTCTTGACGAGAAGGGCAAAGCAGCTGCCCTCGATGCCGTTCGAGATCCAGGTCTTCGTGCCGTCGATCACGTAGCCGTTGCCGTCCGCCTTGGCGGTCATGCGGATGCCCTGCAGATCGGTGCCGGCATCGGGCTCGGTGAGGGCCAGCCCGCCGCGCACTTCGCCTGACGCCAGCCTCGGAAGCCAAGCTCGCTTCTGCGCCTCGGTCCCGTACCGCTCGATGGCGAGGGCGAGCATCAGGTGCGAGTTGAAGATGCCGGTAATCGCCATCCAGTCGCGCGCGATGCGCATCACGATCTTGCTGTAGGTCGTCGCCGGCAGCCCGAGCCCGCCGTACTGTTGTGAGATCGTGGCGCCGAACAGGCCGAGCTCGCGCATCTGCTCGACCGTTTCGGCGGGCCAGACGTCCTCGTGATCGTGCTTCTTGACGATCGGCTTCACATCCCGCACGACCCAGCGATCGATGGTATCGAGCAGCTGGCGCTCCTCGTCGGGATCGATGGTCCGGCCCTTGATCGTGTCGGACATCATTTGCCTCCCTAACCGCTATCCGATCGAGTATGCGGGCGGCGTCGGTCCGCCTCATCCTCGCGTTTCAGACGACAGGTATGCGTAAAGCTGTCGCCGGGATGCTGCAACAGCGGCTAGAGCCCTTTCCACTCGATGTGGATCATGCCAGCGCCTATCTGCGGAAAGGCGCGCCGTGCGCCTCTTTGCACAGCACTCGACGAGGATGGTGAGGGGAAGCGAGAGCCACAGCGTCCCCCCTCCCCTTGATGGGGAGGGGTCGGGGGTGGGGTGAAGGCGCGGGGAATGGCAAGTGCAGTGGCACACCGGCGTCGCAAGCGCCCGACGGTTGAGAGGCCGGAGTGAAAACGGAGAGGTATGGCCGCGTTGGTACCCCCCACCCCTAGCCCCTCCCCGCAAGGGGGAGGGGGATATGTCGGCGCATGCGAACGCGGGTGCGGCCCACCCCAG
>JBAPMW010000870.1:0-1928 GCA_049278815.1 Hyphomicrobiaceae bacterium | reverse complement strand
CCGCGATCTCCGGCACCACGCCGCCGTAGCGGCGGTGCTCCTCCCACTGCGCGCGAATGACATTGGAGAGGATGCGGCCGGTGCCGTTCGAGGCGCGCGCCACCACCGCCGCGGCGGTTTCGTCGCAGCTGGTCTCGATGCCGAGGACGAGGGTATCGGCGCCTGGGGGAGAGGGGCTGGAGCGCTGTTCCATCGGCCCGGACTAGGTTGCCGGCCAATGGCCGTCAACCGCGATTCCTCGCGTGCCGGCTGGAGAAACGCCAAGGACCCGACTGCCGACAGCCGGGTCCCAGCGAGGTCCAAGCCTTACAGGCCCTGGTTGCGGGCCCCGGCCGGTGCGCTGAGGCTATGCTCAACGCACCGAGCCGAAGTGGCGCGCTCAGTACGTGTTCTCGAAGGCGCGCTGCGCCCAGTCCGGGTAGCCGGGCAGGTCCGAGGCGGCCTGGGCGGCGACGGCGGTCGTGAGCAGGCCGAGGGCGACCAGAGCGGTGGCGATCAAAGACTTCATGGGGATCATCTCCTGGATTTCGGTTTTGGTTCGCATCGCTGCGGCGGGTCAGGCCGCGCGAGCCTCAGGGACCGGTGTCCGGCGAACCCGTCCAACAGACGTGTCCAATCGACCGGTCCAATCGACCGGGCACCGGTGGCGTCAGCAGGCTCAGTACTTGTTGTCGAAGGCGCGGTCCGCCCAGTCCGGATAGCCGGACAGCTCCGAGGCGGCCTGGGCGGCGACGGCGGTCGTGATCAGGCCGAGGGCGACCAGCGCGGTGGCGATCAAAGACTTCATGGGGATCATCTCCTAAGTTTTGCTCTTGCTAGCCGCGGCGAGCGTTGCGCCGCGTGAGCCTCAGATAGCGGCGGGGAATGTTAAGGTTAAGGGGGCTCGCAGAGACGTGACGGCTCCGTGCGCAGGTGTGATGCCCGCCCCGGTAGCGACCCGGAGCACGCAATGACCGGGCGAATGCGATTTGCATGGCCGACGGGATCTGCCGTAGGGAGAGCTGCGTAATGTCCTTTGCCCCGTCGACGGAGAGGCTGGGAGGCCGCCACGTGCAACGAGCCCAACGCACCAAGATCCGCATCGGCACACGCGGCTCGCCGCTGGCGCTGGCCCAGGCGCGCGAGGTTGAGGCTCGTCTGGAGGCGGCGTACGACGCATCGCCGGGTCCGTCGCCGGGCTTGGGGCGGCTCGCCTTCGAGATCTGCGCGATCAAGACCACGGGCGACCGCATCCAGGATCGGCCGCTGGCCGACGCCGGCGGCAAGGGGCTCTTCACCAAGGAGATCGAGGAGGCGCTGCTGGCCGGCGAGGTGGACCTGGCGGTGCACTCCATGAAGGACATGCCGACCGAGCTCCCGCCCGGGCTGACGCTGGCGGCCTTCCTGCCAAGGGAGGACGTACGCGACGCGCTGATCAGCGCCAAGGCCGCGTCGCTCGCCGACCTGCCGGCGGGGGCTGTGGTGGCCACCTCGTCGTTGCGGCGCCAGGCCCAGGTGCGGCACCTGCGCCCCGACCTTCAGGTGGTGCCCATGCGCGGCAATGTGGAGACCCGGCTCAGGAAGCTCGCCGAGGGTGCGGCGGACGCCACCGTGCTGGCGCTGGCAGGACTCAACCGGCTGGGCCTGGCGAGCCGCGCCGCCGGGCCGGTGCCGGTGGAGGCGATGCTGCCCGCCGTGGCCCAGGGCGCCATCGGCGTGGAGATCCGCGACGATGACATCCAGATGGCGCAGCTGCTCGCCCCGCTCAACCACGAGCCCACCGCCCTGGCCGTGACGGCCGAGCGCGCGTTCCTCGCCAAGCTGGAAGGCTCGTGCCGGATGCCGATCGCGGCGCTCGGCGAGCTGTCGGCGGGGCCGGCGGGGGCCAGCTTCGCTTTCCGCGGCATGATCCTGAGCCCGGACGGCCGCCAGTGCTTCCGCGCCTGGCG
>JBAPMW010000869.1:0-9865 GCA_049278815.1 Hyphomicrobiaceae bacterium | reverse complement strand
GTAAGGGCGTGGGCGAGACGGTGGTTTAGGTCGCGGCATGGGGTCAGACCCGCAGGGTCTGACCCCATCATCGGGCACTCACCTTCGCCCACGTATCCCGCAGCCCTACCGTGCGGTTGAACACGGGGCGGCCCGGCTTGGAGTCGCGGTCGCGGCAGAAATAGCCCTGGCGCTCGAACTGGACGGCGTCTGCCGAGTTGCCGGCGGCCAGCGCCGGCTCCAGCTTGCAGCCGGTGAGGACCTCCACAGAGGTGGGGCTCAGATCGGCGGCGAAGTTGGCGGCATCCGGAGTGGGGGTGGCGAACAGCTGGTCGTAGAGGCGCACCTCCGCATCCACCGCATCGGCCGCAGAGACCCAGTGCAGGGTGGCCCGCACCTTGCGGCCGTCGGGCGGCGTGTTGCCGCCGCGGGTCGAGGGGTCGTAGGTGCAGCGCAATTCCACGACCTCGCCATGAGCGTCCTTCACCACCTCCTTGCAGGTGATGAAATAGCCGTAGCGCAGGCGCACCTCCTTGGCCGGCGAGAGGCGGAAGAACTTCTTGGGCGGGCTCTCCATGAAGTCGTCGCGCTCGATCCACAATTGGCGCGAGAAGCGAATCTTGCGGGTGCCAGCCTCCGGATCCTCCGGGTTGTTGACGGCGTCGAGCTCCTCGATCTTGCCCTCCGGGTAGTTCTCGATCACCACCTTCAGCGGGCGCAGCACCGCCATGCGCCGCAGCGCCGTCTTGTTGAGCGCCTCGCGCACGCAGAACTCGAGCATGCCGTAGTCCACGGTGCTGTTGGCTTTGGCGACGCCCACGCGTCTGGCGAAATCGCGGATCGCCGCGGGCGGCACGCCGCGGCGGCGCAGGCCGGCGATGGTGGGCATGCGCGGGTCGTCCCAGCCCGACACGTGCTTGCCGGCCACCAGCTGGGTCAGCACGCGCTTCGACAAGAGCGTATACGTGATGTTGAGGCGCGCGAACTCGTACTGGCGCGGGCGTGCGGGAACGGGAAGGTTGTCCAGGAACCACTCATAGAGTGGCCGGTGGTCCTCGAACTCCAGCGTGCAGATGGAGTGGGTGATGTGCTCGATCGCGTCCGACTGGCCGTGGGCAAAGTCGTAGCTCGGGTAGATGCACCACGTGTCGCCCGTGCGCGGGTGGTGGGCATGCAGGATGCGGAGCAGCGCCGGATCGCGCAGGTTGATGTTGCCGTGCCCCATGTCGATCTTGGCTCTCAGCACCCGCGCACCGTTGGGGAACTCGCCGGCGCGCATGCGGCGGAGCAGGTCGAGGTTCTCCTCCACGCTGCGGTTGCGGAACGGGCTGTTCCTGCCGGGCTCGGTGAGGGTGCCGCGGCTCGCCCGCATCTCCTCCTGGCTCTGGTCGTCCACGTAGGCCTTGCCGGCCTCGATCAGGTGCTCGGCCCAGCCGTAGAGGGTCTCGAAGTAGTCGGAGGCGAAGTAGAGGTGCTCGCCCCAGTCGAAGCCGAGCCAGCGGACGTCGGCCATGATGGAGTCGATGTACTCCTGCTCCTCCTTGGTGGGGTTGGTGTCGTCGAAGCGCAGATGACAGCAACCGCCGAACTCCTGGGCGATGCCGAAATTCAGGCAGATCGACTTGGCATGACCGATGTGCAGGTAGCCGTTGGGCTCCGGCGGGAAGCGCGTCACCACGGTCTTGTGCTTCCCGGAGGCGAGGTCCGCCTGCACGATGTCGCGGATGAAGTCCTGCCCTGGCTCGCGGGTGGCTGGCTCAGCTGCCCCCATGGTTGTGATCTCCAAATTCGGCGCGGATGAACGCGCGCTTTGCGGCGGGCCTAGCAAATCCCCGCTGGACCGCCAAGCGATGCCCCGCTCTGCCGAGGCTGCGGATGGTGGGAATGGCCGGCTTGCGGTCGGGTGCTCTGGCCGGCGGGCCGCCTACGCTTGGGCGGCGCCTCAGCGTTGTTGTCGATTTTGCGCCGAACGGTTACGGCCGTAACCCCAGACCCGCAGGTAGTGCTTCTTGCGCGCGCTCAGGTCTTCCGGCAGAGCGTCGTCGACCGAGCCGATCAGGTCCCCAATATCAGCCAACGACTCGGGAACAGCCCGAGGTTCGGCCGCTTCGTCCGGGGCTTCAGGAGGACGCTCCGTAGCAGCTCGCTTGGATGCCGTCATCGGTCGCATGGGGAGCGTGTAGTACAGCCCCTTGCGCTGCGCAATGGTGTTCGATTACTTCAACGCAGACTGTGAGAAGGTGAGAAGGGTCAGACCCGGCGGGCTCGCAGGTCTGACCCCATCGTCGGCTATGCCCTCTTGAGGCCGAGGTCGGTGATCAGCTTGCCCCACTTGGCGCGCTCGGCGGTGAGGAAAGTGGCGAACGCGTCGGCGCCCGTGCCCACCACCTCGGCCATCATGGCCGTCGTGCGCTCCCTGAACACCGGCACCTTGGTGACGGCGATGGCGGCGGCCTCGATCTCGTCGCAGATCGCCTTGGGTGTGCCGGCGCGCACCGCGAGGCCGCTGAAGCTCTGCGCCTCGTAGCCCGGCAGGGTCTCAGCGATGGGCACAAACTCCTCCCCCAGCGGCCAGCGCCTCAGCGTGGCGATGCCGATCGCCCGGACGCTGCCGGCACGGGCGTGGGGGGTGATGGAGGTGGAGTTGTCCATGGCGAAATCGACGGCCTCGCTGAGGAGGCTGTTGATGGTGGGGGCGCTGCCGCGGTGATGCACGGTGGCAAACTCGATGCCGGCCATGCGCTTCAGCATCTCGCTTGCAAGGTGCGGCGACGTGCCGATGCCCGTCGAGCCGTAGTTGAGCTTGCCCGGATTGGCCTTGGCGTAGGCGATCAGCTCCGGCAGGGTCCGGACGGGCAGGCTGTTGCGCACGCACAACAGGTTGGGGAAGGTGACGAGCAGCGCCAGGGGGATGAAGTCCCTGACCGGGTCGTGGGCGATCTTGGCGTAGAGGAACTGGTTGGTGGTGAACGGCGGCGGCACGATGAGGATCTGCGTGCCGTCGGTCGGGCCCCTGGCCACCCGGTCGAAGGCGAGGTTGCTGCCGGCGCCGGGGACGTTCTCCACCACCACCGGCACGCCGCTCCAGTAGGCCGACAGCCGCTCCGCCACAAGGCGGCCGACGATGTCCTGCGAGCCGCCGGCCGGGAAGCCGACGATCACCTTGATAGGTTGACCGCCCGGAAAGCGCTGCTCGGCACGGGCGGCGCTCGCCGGCATCAGTCCTGTGGCCAGGATGCCCGCCGATACCGCCCGACGTGTGAGTTTCATGCTTGGTCCCTGGACTCTTGGCCGTCGCAGGAGTGCGCGGCTTCATCATTGCCACCGATACCGACCGTTTGAGTGTCTTTGGACGTCCGGTATGATTTAACCATTTCAAGGCATGTTGCGTGATCCCACAACACCAGGTTGTGTTATCACGCCGATTTGAACAACCTTAGGTATTGGATTGCGGGACAACACGTCCCGCATGGGATCGGAATTGAGGTGGGACGGCTGGGCCACCGGTGGGCCACAGATGGATCGCTTCCCACGCTGGCGACGGGGTTGGCAATTCGATGGGTGTCTTGCAGTGGCGGGCCGCCGCAATGGGCGGCCTACTGGATCTCGCAATGGGCGGTGGAGTAGGTGCCGTCAGCGCGGCGGCTGTCATTGACCCAGCGGCAGCGGGTGCCCTCGCGGCAGGAGGATTCCGTCAGCCGCTCCGCGCATGACTGCGGCACGCCGCTGCCGACGCTGACGCCCGGCAACGGTAGCGTCGAGCACGCGCCCGCCAAGGCGCCGACGGCCAGAAGTGCCAGGATGTATCGCATGGGTTGGCGACCTAGCGAGGTTCGACGTCCGAGGGACTTGACCATCTTTACCGTTTACTAACCGCGATTCGCCGCATTGCGAAATCGCCAGTTCGTGAAGTCGTGTGCATGGACGTCACAGCGGCATTGATGTCACACCGCAAGTGGGGCTGAGACCTTCGGAGCGGACGCAAAGTAGTTCACGTCGGTGTCGCCCGAGAGGGACCACGTGTCAGCCAGGGGATTGTAGACGAGCCCCTGGAAGGTCGGCGCCCCCAGGCCGGCCGCACGCAGGTGGCGGGCCAGCTCGTCGGGAGTTACGAAGCGCTCCCATTGGTGGGTGCCGACCGGCAGCCAGCGCAGCACATACTCCGCACCGACAATGGCGAGGACATAGGCCTTGACGGTGCGGTTGATGGTGGAGAGCAGCATCAACCCGCCCGGGCGCACCAAACCGGCGCAGGTCTTCAGAAACGCGCCGACGTCGGGCACGTGCTCCACCACCTCCAGGCAGGACGCCGCGTCGAAGGTGTGGCCCTCGGCGGCCAGGTCCTCCACCCGGCCCACGCGGTAGGAGATGGCGAGGCCCTGGGCGTCGGCGTGGCGGCGTGCGGCCTCGATGCTCTCCAGCGCCGGGTCGATGCCGGTCACGCCGGCGCCGAGGCGGGCGAGGGGCTCGCAGACGAGGCCGCCGCCGCAGCCGATATCGAGCATGGAGAGGCCGGCGAGCGGCCTGGCGCCGCCGGCCGCACGGCCGAAGTGCCGCAACAAGGCATCGCGCAGAAAGGTCATGCGCGCCGGGCCGATCTGGTGCAGAGTACGGAACTTCCCGCTCGTGTCCCACCATTCCGCAGCCGAGCGCGCGAATCTTTCGATCTCGGCGGGGTCGATGGTGGCGGTGGCCTGCGGTTCTGCGGTTGGCATGGCCGACTTGCCCATTAACGCCTCAAGCAGAGTGTCCGCGCCGGAGACAGCCTCTCAGTTGCGCGGCTGCAACCTACTGGCTATGAGTACGCGCCTGCAAGCTGTCCCTTAGCCACGGGGCGGCCCGGCGCGTGTCCGATGTCGGCGGTGAGCGGTTGGATGTCCCTTGTGGTCATGAAGTTCGGTGGCACCTCGGTCGCCAACCTGGAGCGCATCCGCAACGTGGCGCAGCACGTCAAACGCGAGGTCGACGCCGGTAACAGGGTGGCCGTGGTCGTCTCCGCCATGGCCGGCGTCACCAACCAGCTGGTGGCCTGGGTGCGGGAGGCCTCGCCCCTGCATGATGCCCGCGAGTACGACGCGGTAGTGGCCACCGGCGAGCAGGTGACGGCGGGCCTGCTCGCCATCGTCCTGCAGTCGATCGGCATCCAGGCGCGCTCCTGGCATGGCTGGCAGATACCCATCGTCACCGATGCGGCGCACGGGGCCGCCCGCATCCGCGAGATCCCCGGCGAGAAGGTGCGCGAGCGCCTGGAGCGGGGCGAGGTGGCCGTGATCACCGGCTTCCAGGGCATCGAGCCCGAGCGCAACCGCATCGCCACGCTCGGCCGGGGCGGCTCCGACACCAGCGCCGTCGCCGTCGCCGCAGCGGTGCGGGCCGACCTGTGCGACATCTATACCGACGTGGACGGCGTCTATACCGCCGACCCGCGCATCGTGCCCAAGGCCAGCCGGTTGCGCAAGGTCTCCTACGAGGAGATGCTGGAGATGGCCTCGCTCGGCTCCAAGGTGCTGCAGACGCGCTCGGTCGAGCTGGCCATGGTGCACCGGATGCCCGTGCGGGTTCTCTCCAGCTTTGCGGCGCCCGAGGCGCTCAAGCCTGCCAAATCCGGCGGCTGGGACGAGGTGGGCACCATCATTTGCGACGAGGACGAGATCGTGGAGCAAAGGGTCGTCAGCGGCATCGCCTACGCCAAGGACGAGGCGAAGGTCACGCTCCTCAAGATCGCCGACAAGCCGGGTGTGGCGGCCGGCATCTTCGGGCCCCTGGCCGAGGCCAACATCAATGTCGATATGATCGTGCAGAACCTGTCGGCCGACGGCAAGTTCACCGACATCACCTTCACCGTGCAGGAGGCGGAGCTCGCCCGGACGCTCCAGGTGTTGAGGACCGTCAAGGAGCAGATCGGCGCCTTCGACATGAAGAGCTCCAGCGACGTGGCCAAGGTCTCTGTCATCGGTGTGGGCATGCGCAGCCACGCCGGTGTTGCAGCGCAAATGTTCAAGGCCTTGGGCGAGCGGGGGATCAACATCCTCGCCATCTCGACCTCGGAGATCAAGATCAGCGTGTTGATCGACGCGGCCTACGCCGAGCTGGCGGTGCGCACGCTGCACGGCCTGTACGAGCTGGGCAAGGACTGATTTCACGATCTTGCCGGCGCTGCCACAATGTAGGCGGGTCGTCGGGCGATAGGGGCCGTGGCTTGCCGGGGTGGGGGTGCGCCTCAAAGGCGTGGCGCGTCTGCCGCGGAGCGTGCAACTCGACGAGGCATCTCGTCGAAAGCGACGGCGTTGCGTGATGCAGAGGAAGGGCGGCGGCGACACGACCATCGTTCCCGGCGAGCCGGCGCTGCGCATCATCATGCGGCGGCTGCGGGAGATCATGGCCGAGCCGCATGCCGACGGCCAGGCCAGGCTCGACAAGATCGTGCGCCAGATCGCCGGCCTGATGGTGGCCGAGGTGTGCTCGATCTACCTGAAGCGCCAGGACGGCTCGCTTGAGCTGTTCGCCACCGAGGGCCTGAACCCGAGCGCCGCCCACAACACCTTGTTGCGGCGCGGCGAGGGGCTGGTGGGACGCTGCGCCGAGCAGGCCGCGCCCATCAACGAGCCCGACGCGCAGAACCACCCGTCATTCTCCTACCGGCCCGAGACGGGCGAGGAGGTCTACCACTCGTTCCTGGCGGTGCCGATCATCCGCGACGGTGAGGCGATGGGCGTCCTCACCATCCAGAACCGGACCCATCGGGAGTACTCCGACGAGGACGTCGAGGTGCTGGAGACCACGGCCATGGTGCTGGCCGAGCACCTCGTGACCGGGGCCGTCGCCGGGGTCGGCGCAGGCGTGCAGGTCCCCCGTGGCAGCGGCAACATCGTGGTGCGCGGCCAAGCCCTGACGGAAGGGCTGGGGATGGGGCACGTGGTGCTGCACGACGCGCGCCTGGTGGTGACCGAGCTTGAGGCGAAGGATCCGGAGGCCGAGGCGCGCCGGCTCGACGCGGCGCTCGCCGATTTGCAGTCCTCCATCGACGAGCTGGTGGAGCAGGGCGACCTGGGCGGCGCCGGCGAGCACCGCGACGTGCTCGATGCCTACCGCATGTTCGCCCGCGACCGCGGCTGGATCAGGCGCATGAAGGAGGCGATTGCGCGCGGCATGACGGCCGAGGCCGCGGTGGAGCGGGTGCAGAACGACACCCGCGCGCGCATGCTGCGCCATACGGAGTCCTATTGGCGCGAGCGGCTCCAGGATCTCGACGCCCTGTCCGCCAGGTTGATGCGCATTCTGCTTGGGAGCCCGCGTGGCCACGGGGCCGGCAAGCTTCCGCGCAACGCCGTGCTGGTTGCCCGCAGCATGGGGCCGGCCGACCTGCTGGACTACGAGCGCCAGAACCTGCGCGGGCTGGTGCTGGAGCATTCCGGGCGGCAGAGCCATGTGGCCATCGTCGCCCGCGCCCTCGGCGTCGCCGCCGTGGGCGATGCGCGCGGCGTGATCGAGCGCGTCGAGGTGGGCGATCCCATCATCGTCGACGCCGACAGCGGCGAGGTGCACGTCCGCCCGTCCTCGGGGGTCATCGGGGCCTACGCCGAGCGGGCCCGCTTCCGCGCCCGACGGCACCGCCGGTTCCGGGCGCTGCGGGATACGCCCGCCGTCACCAAGGACGGCCAGCGCGTCGAGCTCAACATCAACGCGGGGCTGGAGATGGACGTGCCCCATCTGGAGGAGGCCGGCGCCGACGGCATCGGTCTTTACCGCACCGAGCTGCAGTTCATGATCTCGGCGACCCTGCCGCGCATGGAGCGGCAGGTGCAGATGTATCGCACGATCATCGAGGGTGCCGGCGGCAGGCCGGTGGTGTTCCGCACGCTCGATGTGGGCGGCGACAAGGTCTTGCCCTACCTGCGCCAG
This sequence comes from Hyphomicrobiaceae bacterium, assembly GCA_049278815.1. Lineage (GTDB taxonomy): Bacteria > Pseudomonadota > Alphaproteobacteria > Rhizobiales > Hyphomicrobiaceae > AWTP1-13. Next base: position 1,984 of record JBAPMW010000869.1, on the reverse strand, counting down.
CCGGCCGAGGAGAATCCGGCGCTCGGCTGGCGCGCGCTCCGGCTGTCGCTCGACCGCCCGGGGCTCCTGCGCACCCAGGTGCGCGCCCTGCTCAGGGCCGCCGCCGGATGCGAGCTGCGCCTGCTGCTCCCCATGGTGACGGCCGTGGGCGAGGTGGACGTGGCGCGCGCTGTCGTCGCGCGGGAGGCGGAGCTGTTGCAGCGGCGGGGGCTCGCCGGGCCTGCCAGCGTGCTGCTCGGCGCCATGATCGAGGTGCCCTCCCTGCTGTTCGAGCTCGACGCCCTGCTGCCGCGCGTCGACTTCGTCTCGGTGGGCAGCAACGACCTGTTGCAGTATTTCTTCGCCGCCGACCGCAACAATACCCGCGTCGCGGCGCGGTACGACCCCCTTTCGGCGCCGCCGCTCAGGGCGCTCGGCAGCATTGTGGAGGCGGCCAGGCGGCATGACCGCCCGCTCAGCCTATGCGGCGAGATGGCCGGGCGGCCGCTGGAGGCCATGACGTTGATCGGCCTGGGCTTTCGCTCGATCTCCATGGCGCCGGCCTCGGTCGGGCCGGTCAAGTCGATGGTGCTGAGCCTCGATGCGGGGGCGCTGCTGCGCTGGCTTGCGAGCAACCTGCGCGGCAGCGAGGGGAGCCTGCGCGGCGGCCTCAAGCGGTTTGCAGAGGAGCAGGGCGTGGAGATGTAGCGTCGCGGCCTCGCTGATGTCGCAGATGCGTGTTTTGACGGAGGGCGGAGTTTGCTAAAGGACTTGACGCAGTGGGTCGCTTTGCTTTTGTCACGCGGATGAGGCAGCCGGGGGCAATGTTGCGAGATGTGCGCCTGCAAGCGCCGGCGTCGCGTGGCCAGAGCTCTACGCTGGGTCCGGCGCGTGCGGCGCCCCCCGGGTTGCCTCCCGCAGCGCTTGGGCCCCCCGGGGGCCCCGGGGCTCTCGTGCCGCCTCCACCGCCTCCACCGCGTGGTCCGCCCGGCAGGCTGCCGGGGGGCGATCCGCAGATCGGGCATATCTTCCGCAACATGCGGGCGGCGGTACGCGCCTCGCGCGAGGCCGTCGCCCTGCGGCTGGCCACATCGGTTGCCACCATAGAGGACCTCGAGAACGGAGCGATCTCGGCGCTGCCGCATTGGCCCGAGACGGTGCGCATCGTGCGCGCCTACTGCGAGTTGCTCCGGCTCGACCCGGAGCCATTGCTGTGGCGCCTCCAGCAGCTGCTGAACCACGGCGTCAGCGCAGAGGAGGCGGCTGCCGACCGGGCTGCAGTCGCAGGTCCGCCGCCTTTGGTGCTGCGGAACGGGCAGTCGCGTGAGCCCATGGTGCTGGGCCCGCCTCGCCGGCGTCGCGGAGGGCTGCGCAGGCTGCTGATTCTGAGCGCGCTGCCGGCCATCGTGGCCGGTCTCGCCTATCTTACCGTGGTCGCGCCGGCCGTCGGCTACCGGGTGATCCGCCAGCTGCCGGCGTCCTGGGCCGAGCCTGCCAAGAACGGATTGGATGCCATCGTGCTCTACTCTGCACCGCACCGCGAGGGCCTCAAATGGATCGACGTGGGCAATCCCAGGTTGCGCCGGGGCGACAAATTGCAGACAAAGGTGCGCTAGGGGCCTGACGAGGCCCAAGAGTGGGTGTCGGGCGTCGGGTATCGGGCGTCGCTAGAGACGTGCGAATGTCCGACACTCGGGATTTCCCGACACCCGATGCCCGACACCCGATCCTAGACACGTCCCATGACGGCCCTACCGCAGAAAAAGCTCGACAAGCTGGTGCAGCGCTGGGAGGAGATCCAGGCGGAGCTCAACCGCGGCGCGGCGCCGTCGGCCTACGCCCAGCTCACCAAGGAGTATGCCGACCTCACCCCCGTGGTGGAGAGCGTCCAGGCGCTGCGCAGGCTCGAGGACGAGCAGCGCGACCTTCGGCACCTGCTGGCCGACCCTGCCAGCGACCGCGACCTCAGGGCCCTTGCCGAGGAGGAGCTGGTGCAGATTGGCCC
>JBAPMW010000868.1:0-2139 GCA_049278815.1 Hyphomicrobiaceae bacterium | reverse complement strand
TCAAAGGCTGGTCCAGATCAGGGCGACACCGGACAGCAACAGCACAACGAGCACCAGTCGGTCGAAGCCCACGTCGTCGAGTCGGCGGTAGAGCCGGAGCCCCAGCGACGCGCCGAGGAGGGTGCCGGGGGCGGCGATGACGAGGGCGGCGAGCGAGCGCAGGCCGACCTGGCCGGTGGCGGCGCTAGCCGCCAGCATAGCCGTCAGCACGGTGAAGTTGAAGGCCTGGAAGACGACCCGGCGCTGGTCCTTGGGCCAGGCTTTGAGCGAGGCCCAGACCGTCACCAGCACGCCGGAGAGCGCGGCGAGCCCGCCCAGCACGCCAGCAATGAAGCCCACCGCTGCCTCGGCGCCACTGCCGCCGACGGCGAGCCTCACCCGTCCCGCCGCGACCAGCATGAAGGTGCAGTGGCCGACCAGCACCAGGCCCACCCCCAGCTTGAAGGCGTCGACGGCGACATAGGGCAGCAGCAGGGTGCCGATGGGCACGCCGCTGAGACCGGCCGCAATCAACGGGGCAAGCCGCCGCCAGTCGACGGCGCGCCAGATCGCCGGAAAGGTGGAGATATGGCCCAGCACCGAGCACGCCGAGGCGAGTTGGGCGGCGACGGCGGGCTCCACCGCCTGCAGCCAGATCGGCAGACCCGTGAGCGCAGTGCCGAAGCCGGTCAGACCGTTGACGAAGCCTGCGGCCAGCGCGCCGGCGAGGATGAGGGCCAGCGTCTGCCACCCACTCGCGCCGCCCAGCTCCACCCAGGCTCCCATCTCACCGATTGCAGCCACGCCCCCGCTCTCCCGACCGCGTTATTGAAACGGCACCGCCTAGCACCATATCATTCATGCGAATATCCCAGCGCCGACAAACGGGCTGGGTTGCGGAGGCTCAAGGCGCCGCAAGTCCCCGACGTTCGGGGCCAAGGCCGTCGAGAGGAGGCTTGGCAATGACACGCATGACGCACCTGGCGAGCCCGCTGTTTCTGGGCTTCGAGGAGATGGAGCGGCTGATCGACCGCGTCGGCAAGGGCGGTGACGGCTATCCGCCCTACAATATTGAGCGCATCGCTGCCGGCGGCGGCGACAATGGCAAGGCCACCAGCGAGCTGTTGCGCATCACGCTGGCGGTGGCGGGTTTCAAGCAGCACCAGATAGAGATTACCGTTGAGGAGAGCCAGCTGAACATTCGCGGCCGTCAGGAGGACGACAAGTCGCGCCAGTTTATCCATCGCGGCATCGCCACGCGACAGTTCAGCCGCACCTTCGTCCTGGCCGACGGCATCGAGGTGAAATCGGCCGAGCTGACCGATGGGCTGCTGGCCATCGACTTGGTGCGGCGGCAACCCGAGCGGGCTGTGCGCCGCATCGAGATCGCCCGACAGCGGTGACACATCTGAGACACAGCGGCGACCGTAGAATCGCTGGAAGATTGCAAGTGCACATAGGAAGGTGCGCTTCGGCGGGTGAAGCTGGAGCGAGCGCAAGAGGGTGCCTGACGAGAATTTGGGCCCGATCCGAGAAGGAGTGAGCGTCGTGGAAAAGAGCAGCAGCAGACGGACGCGAAAGGCCGCTTTGCCGGCTCCCCCGCATAAGCCTCTGATGAGCCTCACGGAGCTGGCGCAGCTGGGCGGCGGCAAGGTCGCCTATATCAAGGTCATGAGCCACGACGAGGCCAAGGACCTCTTCCCCGCGGTTGACAACCTGCCGGAGGGCATCGACCTCTACTCCCTGCACGCAGCCGACGGCACGCCCTTGATCCTCACCGACAGCCGATCGGCCGCGGTCGGCCACGCCATCGGGGATGAGCTGGAGATCGCCGCCGTGCACTGAGGCAGGCTGCAAGTCTCGCCCGCAGGATCTTTCCCTCTGCAAGAGAATGGGTCGGTCTTTTGACCGGCCCATTCGTCTTTGCAGAAGGCCTTCGGAGGACCGGCTCAGAACCTGACGCGCCCTACCCCGGGCCGCTCACCGAGAGCACGCCCCGCTCCTCGGCGTCGAGCTGCCCGAGGAGGCCGAGCTCCCAGGCCAGGTACTGGCGCGCAGCCTCCGCGTTGCCGTCGTGGCGGCCGTGGGTGAAGAACAGGAAGTCGATGCAGTCGGCATCGCCGGGGGTGCTCGCCGCCGCCGCCATGGGCAGCCCGGCCG
>JBAPMW010000867.1:0-11286 GCA_049278815.1 Hyphomicrobiaceae bacterium | reverse complement strand
CACGAGGGGCCCGCCCGCGCGGCGGGGGTGCGCCCAGGGTGCCCGCCCAAGGGTGCGCGCTGCCCGCTCTTCGGCCGCGGGGGCCGTCGCGCCAAGGTGTCCTCATCGCGTGAACGGAGAGGCCAGTCGCTGCTGAGCCGCTCCCTTGCTGAGCTGCTCCCCCGTCGGGTTGCCCTCCACCCTCACGAATGGCCTCACGGATGGCGAGACCGCGGTGACTGAGTTGTCGTGAGGCACCCCACATGCTCTCCGCCTCCGACAAGGCACCTTGTACGCAGGCATGTGTCGTGGTGCATCACAAAATTAAACCGCACTTTCGTACATAATAGGCTCTTATCCTTGTTGCGTCAACTTGAACGTGCGGTATGCGCATTTCTTCCGGGGTTGCCGCGGGGTGACCGCCTCCCACCTGGACCCAGAGTCTTTGTTTCAGACCCTGCGGGTGAAACAAAGGTCGAGGCGCCACCCCATCCCTTGCTCTCCCCGCTCTTTGCGGGGGGGCAGGGGTGAGGGGCAGCCACCACAAGGGAAGAGCCCTCGATCAGGGGGCCGCAAGCGTCGCGGCCGTCGTACGCGGAGCAGGCGCCTTCCATGAGGAGATCGCCCAGGCGTCAGACCCGCAGGGTCCGCCCAGGGTCCGTCCAGGTCCACTCCCCGGAGTGCACGATTCATGCCCCCATGAGCACACGCTCCATCGGCACTTGGCAGCGGCGGAGGACGGCAAGGGGCCGAACAGCCCGTTCACGACGGCGCTGGTGAAGCACCTGATCACGCCGGGCCTCGATCTGCGCATCGCGCTGGGCCGCGTGCGCGACGAGGTGCTGGCCGGCACCGCAATCAGGCAGGAGCCCTACGTCACCGGCTCGCTGGGCGGCAGCACCGTCTCGCTGGCCGGCGAGGCTCCCAAGCTGGCTGCGCCCCTGCCGCCGCCGCCGGTCGAGGCCGCGGAGCGGGCGTGGGCGGCCGCCAAGGACAGCACCAGCATCGCCGTGCTGGAGGCGTTCCGGCGGCAGTATGGGTCCTCCCACGCGTTCTATGACCGGCTTGCGGAGGCGCAGATCGAGGAGCTGCGCCAGCAGCAGACCGCCCTGCTCAAAGCCGGGCAGGACCGCAAGCGGGCGGAGGCCGACCTGCTGCGGCCGGGGCGCGTGTTCCGCGACTGCGCCGACGTCTGCCCGGAGATGGTGGTGTTACCGGCGGGCGAGTTCACGATGGGGTCGAACGAGCGCGACAACGAGAAGCCGCCGCATAGGATTGTCATCCAGCGGCCGTTCGCCGTGGGCAAGCTCGAGGTGACCTTCGCCGAGTGGGACGCGTGTGTGGCGGAGGGCGGCTGCAACCACCGCCCGGGCGATCAAGGTTGAGGCAGGGGGCGCCGGCCGATGATCAGTGATGGGAACCGCAAGCCGAAGTGGCGCCGCGAGGCTGTCCGGCGACATGAGCAACAGAGGATTGAGCACTTCGCGCTGAGTTGCGAGCCCGACTTCGCCGCTTACCTGCCTCCAACGCCAAAGGAGCCAATGCCGGATGTCGCCTGGAAGATGATCCTCCTGCGACAAGACCGCCGCACTCAGGAGGTGCGCTGCGATGAGACCCGCATGCCAGCCGAGGGCACCGAGGCGCATGCCACGCAGGCCCGCCTCTGCCAGGCCGCCGGGGAGCTGCGCCACGCCATGCCTGAGCTGCAGCGCCAGCGCGAGCGCAAGCAGGAGGCGCGCGCCGACCTCAGCCACTGCACCGCGCGCCGCGCCGACACCCGCATCGAGGCGGAGCAGGCGGACGAGCGCCTCGCCGTGCTGCGCGAGGCCATCGGCGCCACAGGGTCGGGGAGCTGCAGCGCAAGCTGTCGGAGGCGCGCAGCGATGTGAGCAGGGGCGAGGCGCACCTCAAGGCAGCGAACGAGCGGCTGCGCGACCGCGCCATGAAGCGCGCCGTCGCCGGTGCAACTGCGGGGGCGGCAAGCCGGACCTTCGAGCAGCACAGCGCGGAGCGCGCCGAGGCCGTGGCCAAAGCTCCAGCGCTTCGCGGCCGCGGGGCTCCTGCAGGCCGCTTGACCGGAGGCGCGGCCCCCCGATCTCGCCACCCCCTGGACCATCGACCCGGCGCTCACCCTCGCCCGCAGCACCGAGCGGGAGCTCTCCGAGATTCGGCACGACCAGGACGGGTGGGATCGCGTGCAGAAGGAGATGGCCGGCGACGCCCCGGAGCTGCAGCGGGCGCATCCCCGAGGAAGGCATAGCCGCCGCATTGCTCCAGGACTTGCAGGAATGATTGAAGCAAGGCTTCATCCGCACGACATCTGGTTGGCTGCGGCATGCTAAAGAGTCGCTTCGCATCCGACCCGCCACCTTCCCGACCAGATGTTGAGTGAGCACAGTCGCCGCGCGTATTGCTTGAGGACGGACATGGATCAATCCCGGAGACAGGATCGCAAGCTCAGCGAGGTGAGGGGGGTCCTGCACCGCTTGCAAGGGTTGCCTGAGCCCCAGACCGCCGGCTCGCGAACCGCCGAGGTTGGTTTTCGTCGTGGCTATCTGGTCGGCATCGCCGGCACCACGACCGTGATGGTGACGGCGGCTATGGTCCTGATTTTCGGATATGTGCTTCCTAGCGTCAGGCCGGAAGCAACCTCGACGCCGAAAGATGGCCCAAATCGACAGCTGGAGTCTTCGAAGGTGTCCGATGCGTCGGGCGTCCTCACGGGGCCGGCGGTTTCGCCCGAAGAGCGACCAGTCGCCTCGACCACGGCAAGGCCGGCTGTGGAGAAGGTGCCCGATGCGTCGGGCGTCCTCACGGGGCCGGCGGTTTCGCCCGAAGAGCGACCAGTCGCCTCAACCACGGTCAGTCCGGCTGTGGAGGCTGCACAGGAGCTCATGAGCACCGGCCGCGTGCAGGCCGCGCGTCAGCGGCTGCTCGCCATGGCATCGGATGGCTCGCCGGAGGTCGCCTGGGCCCTCGCCAGGTCGTACGATCCAAACCACCTCAAGGGGATTCAGGGTGCCGATGCAGGCCCCGACGTTGCGGAGGCCACCCGCTGGTACCGCGCGTGGTATGCGGCCGCCGTCAAACAGCGCATGATTACCAACAGCGTCTCCCTTGAGAAGATCATCGGCTCGATGCGGCCGTAGCTGCCGCCACGCTGAGAGGCGGCTGCGGGTCATGTCGGGGAGCTCTGCGACCGAGCTGACCACGTTGCGAAACGTTTGGAAGCTGACGGGATCGCTGCAGCGCCAAAGAGCCTCACGGAAGCACCGATAGCTGAGACGGAGCGCGAGCCGCGCTCGCTGACCAATCTTATCGGCCGGAGCGGCCCACGCTTGGATCAGCGACGGTGCAGCGCACGCCCTCGGGATCGGCCGCGTGCTAACGTGGGTGGCATTCTGAGAAGGAAACATCGATGCGCTTCTGGGCTCTTGCCTGCACGCTGTTGCTTTGCGCTGACGCACATGCCCAGAACGCCTGTTCCGTCGGTGACCTGGTCACGGGTCAGGCCAAGGCGGTTGCCGGCGACACGCTCGACATCGGCAGCGAGCGCATCCGCATTTGGGGCATCGACGCGCCGGACCTGCGGGCGCGGTGTGCTCGTGGTGGGAAGGATTGGAGACTCAACGTGCGGGTTCGCCAAGGGACCTCGATGGGCCGATCTCGAAAGGCGGGCGCTGACCTTTCGGCACCCCACAATACCAAACGCCGTACTTATGAAGCGGGGTCACGACGCACTCTCGAAAGACACCCTCGGTCTCGGTCTTGAGTGTCAATGCGCTCTCGCCATCCAGCACTTCGGAGCGCGGGGCACCGACCTGGACGGCATCCTAAAGATCAAGGAATGATCCCCGTTCTCAGCGCTGGCACCTGCTTGGCCTCGGGCCGGCGTCAGATCTGGGAGCCGCCGGAACGCGTCAAGGCCGTCAACGGGCCGCTCAGCGCGGCTGCCCCATGCACGGATGGGTGAGAACTCGGCTAACGCTGCCCCAAAGCAAGGTGCCTGGTGGCGTTAAGCGGACCCCCCCCAGGGGCCAACGCCAGCGTGCCCGCCAACGACCTTCCGCGGTCGCCCGGGTACCCCGCAGGCGGGTGCCGAGGCTCAAGCACAGGCGGCGTGGCAAGCGCACGCGGGCACCCTAGCCCACGGCGCTATCAGGCAAGACGGCAGCACGGCCGCCCCTCAAGCTGGTGGCCGCCAACGACCAGTGACCCACGCCCCCCGGCCGCTTGCGCAGCCGGGGGTTGTTCTTTTAGGCCGGCTTCAGCTGCGCGGCCTGCTTGCCGCGTCCGCGCCGGTCGTCCTCCAACTCGAAGCTGACGCGGTCGCCCTCGTTGAGTGCCCGCATGCCCGCTGCCTCGACCGCGGTGGCGTGCACGAACACATCCTTGCCACCCTCGTCGGGGGTGATGAAGCCGAAGCCCTTCGCCGAGTTGAAGAACTTGACCGTTCCGTTGATTCTCATGACGTAGAAAGCCTTCCGAAGTGCGTGAAGAGAAGCCGATAGCCTGGGCCATCACGCTTGGCCAAGCGATCGCTCAGATTTTGGGGGAGGCCACGTGGCCGATGGTCGGCGAAGGTCTGAGCCCGAAAAATGAGAGCTGCCGCCCACCATGGGCCGCAACGGCTACCCGGCATATGGACCATGTCGGACGGCGATGCAAGCGGAACCGGACAGCGCTATTGGACAGCGGAGTTAACGCGAAGCGCCGTTCGTCGGCATTCGCGGTCGTCCTGGGGCTTCCCTCCGGCCTTGAGCAGCGGGAAGACTCACGCACACCCAGACGGTCTGGCTCGGCAGCTCGGCCTGGCCCGGCCATTCAACGAGTGCCCTCAGCAATCGCCGGATCTTCACGTCCGGGATTTGCGAGCCTGATCCTGCGCTGCACGCGGGCCAGCCCGGCTGATCGATTTGACGGGCGCGCGCGAGCGGCCTGAGCGCTCGGCGATCTCGCGATCTTGCGCCTCGATGACGGCGCGTGCGGGCGCGTCTCCCTCCAGGCCGCCCAGGATCGAGCTGGGCACCTTCCGGTTTGAAGTCATCGTTCCGTCCTCGTAGAGCACGTCGAAGAGAATGAACTCCCGCATCGCCGTCGGTTTCTGGCGCCCCATCTCGCTCCTCGTTGATATGGCTGGGCGGTTGGTCTGACGCCCTGGCACTCGCATCCTTAAGCCGGCAAGGCTCGTCGCACCAGTGCGCACCCCCTGGCGACACCGAACGAGGCCGGATCAGACTGTTGCTGCGCGCCGCTCACCCTGCCGGCGCACGTTGCCACGGCTGTTCCAACGCGCTGCCGGCCGAGAGCGATTGGGCCGAAAGCTCGACGGCTGCCGCGACTTGCCCTGCGCTCCTGGTGCGGAGTTGCCATGCGTCTCGTTTCCAGAGTGCGAAGGGGCAGAGCTGTGACGCGCCCTCGGCTCCGATTGCCCCACGCCCCTCGACTGACGCCGGTCCTCGGCCGGGATTGCCTGCCGGGTCAGGCGCTCGATGTCGCGCAGCTGGTCGCGCTCCTCGGCATCGCAAAGCGAGATGGCGACGCCCATGGCACCGGCGCGCGCGGTGCGACCGATGCGATGCACATAGCTCTCCGGAACGTCCGGCAGCTCGTAGTTCACCACGTGGGTGACCCGATCGATATCGATGCCCCGCGCTGCGATGTCGGTGGCCACCAGCACCCGCACCTTCGAGGCGCGGAAAGCGGCGAGCGCCCGCTCGCGCTGCGGCTGGCTCTTGCCGCCGTGGATGGCGGTAACGCTGATGCTGGCGTCCTCAAGACGGCGAGCAACGCGATCGGCCCCGCGCTTGGTGCGCGTGAAGATCAGGGTGCGCGACATCTCAGGATCGCCGAGCAGCTGAACCAACAGGGAAAGCTTGTTGCCGGCCTCAACGTGGATAACGCGCTGCGTGACGCTGTCGACGACAGTGGCCACCGGCGCGACTGCGACCCGCGCCGGGTCACGCAGCAGATCGTCTGCCAGCCTGCCGATCTCGCGCGGCATGGTGGCCGAGAAGAACAGGCTCTGACGCTTCGATGTCAGGCGAGAGACAATGCGGCGGATCGAAGGCAGGAAGCCCAGGTCCAACATCTGATCGGCCTCGTCGAGCACCAGCACCTCCGTGCCGGAGAGCACGATGTTGCCCTCGGTCAGGTGGTCGATGAGGCGGCCCGGCGTGGCAACCAGCACGTCGATGCCTCGTTCCAGTCGCCGCGTCTGGGACCGGTAATCAACGCCCCCGAGCACCACCGCGACGCTCAAATCGAGATGGCGGCTGTAGGCGCGGAAGCTCTCGGCAATCTGCGTCGCAAGCTCACGGGTGGGTGACAGGACGAGAACGCGGCAGCCCTTGCGCTGGAGAGGGCGGCGATCGGCTGTCAGCCGCTGGATGATCGGCAGGGCAAACGCGGCGGTTTTGCCGGTCCCGGTCTGGGCAATGCCGAGGACGTCGCGTCCGGCGAGAACAATCGGTATGGCCTGGGCCTGAATGGCTGTCGGCGTGTCATAGCCGGCGCTCTGCAGTGCCCTCAGAATGGGCGCGGCGAGGCCGAGGTCGGAGAATTTCGTCAATTTGCTGGTCTTTCTTGTGGCCGCACAGAGAGGCCGAGCCGACATCGCGTCGATGCACGGCGCAGAGAAGCGGCCGATTGCTGGAGACACCCCGCGTGCTCTGGGCTGTCGGATGGACTTATTTCAGGGCGCTCAACAGGAGGGCACCTGGGCCAAGCGGCCGGTTACTGCCCTTCACGCGGCTGGAGCGCCGCCAATCGCTCACGGAGCGTGGCTGCTTCTCACATGTCGAGGAGCACAAGTCAAATTCAATCGGTGCCACTCCTGTCACAGGCATGCGGAAGCACGTTGGGCTTTCGGTTTTTTGCGAGCCAGTGTCTCGACGATTCTCGGCCCCGCTCGTCGGTTGCCAGCCGCGATCCGATCGCGATGTCTGAAGCCCGATGTGCCTTCAACAGCATGGGGATCTATCGCGTCGGTGGCTCTTTTCTCGCGTTTGCGGCGTCCTCGAGCAGGCCGATGAGGCGATCGAGCTTCGTGTCGATCTGACCGAGGTGATAGGCGATGTACTCCGTGGCGTTGGCCATCCTGCGGTCGACCTGGCTCAGAGTGTCGGGGGACGGCTCGGGCAGGAAGTCGGCCTCCATTGCCGCCCTGATGCGCTCTTTGGTGTCACGATCCATTGCGAGGTCCTGACTGCGGAGTGCTCCGCGGCTTGCTTGCGCTGTTCTGACGCTTGGACGCTGGGAGATCGTAGCACTCCTGGTTGGCAGCTGGCATCAGGCTGCCGGGGCGCTGTTGCTCGGCGCGTCGATATCGGCCAGCCCGACCGTCACGTCCCTTGCGGTGCAGATGACCTCCCCATCGGCCTTCACCGCGCCATCGGCAATCGCGAGCTTGATCCGGCGCAGCAACACGCGCTTGATATCGACCACGTACTCGATGCGCGCGATCCGCGGCGTGACCATGCCCGTGAGCTTCACGTCGCGGACGCCAAGGGCCCTGCCCTTGCCCGTCGCTCCGAGCCAGCCGAGATAGAAGCCGGTGAGCTGCCACAGCGCTTCCACACCGAGGCTGCCCGCCATCACTGGATCACCCCCGAAATGGCAGGAGAAGAGCCAGTCGAGGCTGGGATTGCCGGCGACATCGAGGGTGGCGACCACTTGGCCCCTCCCGTGCGCGCCACCGGTATCCGAGATTGTCTCGATGCGCTCAAACATCAGGAGCGGCGGCAGCGGCAATTGTGCCCTGCCCGGGCCCAGCAAATCGCCGTTCCCGGAGGCGAGCAGCTCCGGCAAGCCATAGCTGGTGCGGCGTTCAGCCATGCACTTCGAGGCTCCTCAAGACATGCGTCGCCATGACGGGCCATGACGGGATTTGTTGCCTGGTGCGCCGTCAACTAGTCAGGAGGGTGCATGAAAACAGAGGGCGCTGGAGCCCAGGAATGCCGTTAGACAGGTGGCTCACTGGAAGGGGCCGGTGCTCGCGTCATGCGCCACAGGCGCACTGTCAGGATGATCCCCGTGAGCGTGAACGCAACAGCAGCCACAAGCAGCGCAAGGCGCGGGTCGTCGGCCAATGCGAGCGTGGCCAACCCCGAGATGACGCCGAGCGCTGCCATGATGACAGCTGCCGCGGTCCCTTCAAAGTATAGGTAGGCGGTATCAGGCATGACGATCTCCCGGGTCGGCGCCGATCCAGCAACTCCCGCCCTCAGCTGGTCGTCATTGCTCCTGTCACTCACGACATTGTACCTCTCACCTCGCCCACTGCGCACGTGGGCATGGGCAATAGCACCGCCATTGCGTCTCGAAGTTGCTCGGTAGCGATTTGCGTCAGCCGTCGGAACGAAGTGCTCTGCAGCGGTTCCCGCGCTGCCGGTTGCGAGCCGTACCCGACCGCGATGTCTCAAGCCCCGATCACACCCAGAGACGCAACATGCTGTGCAAGGGTCGGGGTCAATCGCTATGCCAAGGATGGCGGGCTGTTGCGTCAGGCGTTCAAAGGAACGCGTAGGGCACCCTATCCCGCCAGGCTGTGCGAGTCACGCGCTTTCCCGCGGGCTGCGGGCAAAGCGGGCCGCTCAGGCGTTGCTGCCACGGTGGCCGCATCGACGAGACGCTTGCCGGCGCGGCGGTCCCGGCCACGCGCGCCCAGGGAGTTATCGCCGGTTCGGGCCGCCGCCCTTGGGGCTAAGCGCCTCTTGTGCCCAGCATGGATAGCCCCGGTAGAGACCGGTGGGGTCGGCGTGCTTCGCGCGCTCGCACTCGACCCTCTTCCGAGAATAGCGCGGCGCGGAATGGGAGTGCTTGGCGCCGCGCTTGTATTTTGGGGCGGCGTCCGAAGGCGCGTCGATTGCCCAGATGCCGCCTGTGAAGATTGCAAAGGCCAACAGAGTGCGCATGTCCAGCTCCGGGTCCGGGTTCGCGTGATCGGAAGAACCTACAACCTTTCGTCGATCGTCACCCTGACAACTCCGTGAGCGTGCACTACCTTCTCGCAGAGTTCCGCGTCCAGAAGTGATCGGCACTGACACATGCTCGGGCCTGGCGGCTCCCCGTGGACCTGATGGCCAACTGCCTCGGATCGATTGCGGTGGGGTGTGCCTGCTTGCGATGGCCTGCGAACGGCAAGGTTACGGCTTATCAACCTAAAGTTGCTACGGTTGCTGCGTTCCCTGGAGCCCCGATGCGGCTGGCGGCCGCCCCGTGGCTCCCTTGGGAGCGGAAGGCCCCGGCCATCTCCCCCGTGCCGGGGCCTTTCCTTTGATTCGTTAGAGGAGCTTGCACGAGGATGCACCATCACGGCCGGCTTACTTTCCTGATGCGTCTTGGAAGCGCCGCGGCGGCAGTGGTGGTGATGCTCGCCTGCTCGGGCTGCTCCACCGCTCCCGATACCCGGTGCCTCTCCACCCGGCCGGCCTGGTCGTCCAACGACACTCGGTCAATCAGAGTGAAGCAGACCGCAGCAGCGAAGACTTGGGACCGCCAGTGTACGCTCGTGGGGGTTATCAGCTCGGCTGACGCGGGGTGGTGACCTCGCCGTGGCCGTTCCTTGCGCGCCACGGCCCCTCAGCTAGGTCGAGTACTGCGCGAACTGCAGCGTCCCGGCGCGGGCACGATAGTCGGTACGCACGTTGACCACCGCGACCCTGCCGGCATCGACCTGTCGCTGCGCCCGCTCAAGCGCCGGGCGAACGTCCTCGGCCTTCTCGACATACTCGCCATGGCAGCCCAACGCCTCGGCCATCCGGTCGTAGCGCGTATAGCCCAGGTCGCGCCCGGGCTTGTCGCGGTTCGGATCGGCGGTCCAGCCCCCGTTGAGGCTGATCACCACCAGCACGGGGAGTTTGTGGCGCACGGCCGTGTCGAGCTCCATGACGTTCAAGCCGAACGAGCCGTCGCCGTGGACGCAGATCACCTGAGCCTCGGGTTTCGCCAGCTTGGCGCCGAGCGCGAACGGCAAGCCCACGCCCATGGTGCCGAACGGCCCCGAGTTCAGGCGGTGCCCCGGCGCGAAGGTGGGCATGGACTGGCGGCCGAAATTCAGGATCTCCTGCCCGTCCACCACCAGGATGGCATCGCGTCGCATGAAGCTGGCGATCTCCTCGCACAGCCTGAGCGGGTGGATGTCGCCGTCCTCCACAGGCTTGTTGGCGCCGGGCGACTTGAGCTTGGCCTCCGCGCCGTCGGCGAGTTGCCTGCGCCAGTCCTCGTAGCGGTCCGGATCCACCTTGCCTTTCGTGGCAGCAAGAAGCTGGCTCAGCACGCTTCTGCAGTCGCCGACGATGCCGATGTCCACCTTGCGCGCGGCCGTGGCGATCTCGGTGGGGTCGATGTCGATGCGGGCGATCCTGGCCTTCGCGTTGAAGCGCGGCGGCGCTGCGTGGCTGATGATGTAGTTCATGCGCGTGCCGAGCACGATGATCAGGTCCGCCTCGCGGAAGGCTGTCGAGCGCATGGACAGGAAGGACAGGGGATGGTCGTCCGGAACGACGCCGCGGCCCTGCGGCGTGGTGTAGAACGGGATGCCGGCCCTTTCGACCAGCTCCTGCATCTCGCCCCAGGCGCGCGACCAGATCACGCCGCTGCCCGAGACGATCACGGGCTTCCGGGCAGCCGCCATGGCGAGGACCAGCGCATCGACCTGGTCGGGGTCGCCCAATGGCCGCGCGTTGAGGATCGGCCGGCCGCTCAAGGACCAGTCCACCTCCTCCTCGGGGATCTTAGCGTAGAGGATGTCGCCGGGGAAATCCAGATAGGTCGGGCCCGGCTTGCCGCTCATGGCGTGCTGGAAGGCATTGTTCACCTGCTCGGGAATGCGCTTCAGATTGTAGACCCGGTCGGCCCACTTCACGCAGCCCCGCATGATCGCGACCTGGTCGATCTCCTGGAACACCTGCCGGCCGAACTGGTGGATAGGGCTCGACCCGCCGATGGCCACCACCGGGCAGCAGTCGATCAGCGCGTTGGCAATGCCGGTGGTGAGGTTGATGACGCCCGGCCCGCTGGCGGCCATGCACACGCTCGGCTTCTGCAGGAGCCGGCTGTAGGCCTGCCCCATCAACGCGGCGGCCTGCTCGTGACGCACGTCGATCGGGCGGATGCCCTCCTTGATGCAGGAGGACTCGGCCAGCAGCATCGGCCCGCCCATCAGGAACAGCAGGTTCTCCGTGCCCTCCTTCTTGAGTGCCTTCGCCAGGATTTCCGAGCCCGTCAGCTCCGCCATCGTCGTCCTCCGTCGGTGTCAGACCCTCCGGGTCTGAAACCATAGATCCAACGTCCGTCGCGGAATGG
>JBAPMW010000866.1:0-6676 GCA_049278815.1 Hyphomicrobiaceae bacterium | reverse complement strand
CCGTATCTAAGGGGATAGGCATGGGGACGGTGTGCCGCTGGGCGTTCTTGGTGCGTGGGCCGGGGATATTCCAGAGACCGGCATCGAGATCGAGCTCATCCCAGCGCATGCCACAGACCTCGCCCCGGCGCTGTGCCGTGAGTGTCAGGAGCTGGAAGATGGTGCCGAAGGGGTAGCCCACCTCGTCGGCTGCCGCTTTCCAGAGCATGGCGAGATCGGTGTCTTCAATGACGTTGCTGCGCTTGCCGATCGGGGCAGGGGCATGGAGCGTGTAGCAGGGGCTGACGGGGATAAGATCGCGCTCGACGCACCAGGAGAAGAACTTGCGGGCGGCGGAGAAGGCGTGGTTGGCCGCGCTCGGCTTCCCGGCCTTGAGCAGCTTGTCGGTAATCTCCAGCACTTCCGTCTTGGCGATGGTGTCGATGCGGCGCGTGCGCCAGGGCGGCAGGAACACCGCGCGCAGGATGCGCTCGGTTTCGTACCGGGTGGAGGCCCTGTTCTGGGTCTTGCAGTAGAGGTCGACGAACTGGTCGAGGGCATCCGAGAAGCTCGGTGCGGCCTGGCCATTCCTGGTTTTGGGGTCGGCCTTGCTCTTGACGGCCGATAGGGCCGCGTGGGCCTTGGCGCGCGCCTTGGTTAGCGAGACGTGCGGATAGTGAGCCAGGATGAGCCGGCGGTTCTTACCGTTCACGCGGTAGGTCAGATAGAAGCTCTTGAGGCCCTTGGCCGACACCCGGACGCCGAAGCCGCGGATCTGGCCATCGGGATACTGCACCTTGCCGGCAGCTGGCAGGGGCAGGTTGCGCACCTCCATGTCGGTGAGCGCGCCTTCCGTAACGCGGGGCATTGGGAGTGCCTGTTGCCGTCGACGATGACGCATTCTATCGCTGCACTGTGACCGAAAAAGGGACGCAAAAGGGACGCAAAAAGTGAGGTGCTTGCGGGTTCTGTCGCGTGTTAGGAAGACGGCCTAATGCCTTGTTATATGGGATTTTTGTGCCGTTACTTGTTTCTGGATGTTCTAGCAGTTTCCGGCATGCACCAGTCTGGGGGACTGGGGGTCGCGAGTTCAAATCTCGCCGCTCCGACCAATCAAATCAGGCACTTAGCTGGCCAAGTTAAACGACATAGATAACTTCAAGCGCAGCAAGACTAATTTCAGCTATCGCCGGTCCGGCCCGAACCCAAAGCTGCAAGCGATATGGGAGTGTGTCTACGAGGTGATCTCGCGGGATCTGGAGGAGGGCCAATTCGTCCACAGCGGCGTCGAACACCAGCTGCTTCTTCTTTACATGACCATCGCCTGCTCGCCGAGCCGCGCGCTGGCAGCCGAGAGGAGCGGCGCGCTGCCGGTGCCCGGGGTCTCTATGCCCTTCTGCACATCGATCCGGCCGCTATCGAAAAACTGAGCCCACGGGTCTGCGGCGTCTACCACCTCTATCGATGCGGGGATCGGGAACACGTCGGTATGGAAATCGCCCGGGCCGCACTGCGCATCAGCCACTGGAAAGATGACAGAGAGAGAAGCAACAACCGTCTTGTTTTCGACATGCTGTACGCAACCGAGCACGGAGCTGAGGAAATCGGCCACGTGGATGGACTCGTACTGGTCCACGGTTCGGGATTCTTCTCTCTCGCCGGCGTCGATATGGGAAGCTTTGATTCTGCTTCTCTGTATATATTTCCGCTTCCTTCTCTCGAGCAGTCGCCTGTAACTCAACACGGGGTCATGCTGCGCGTAAACACCCGAAAGCGAATCGTCGCCGCACGCGTTCTCATGCAGCGCCTCACTCCGTTGAACGGGCGCCCCACAGAGGGCGAGATTGAGAAGAAGTACAAGGAGGCGCAGAGCCGGGTCGAGATCGTCTCCTCCCCGCACGCGTTGGATCAAATACGCGCGGAAATCCAAGGGATCGACGCCTTGTTGAATAATCGTGTCGACAATCAGCAACGATACGTTCTGCTCGATACGGCGCCGGCGTCAACCGCGGCCCACCCCAGATGACTCGCAAGGCGGCACAGCGAGCAGGCCGGCATGCCGACGCACGGGCGCTTGTCCTCGCCTTCCGCTGTAGCGCATGCGGCTATGGTAGCACGAACCTGCAAGAAGCGGGCTGATACAGAACCGCTACCGGTGAAACCATCCCGCAGCGGCGTGCGGCGTTTCGAGAACGGACGTGCTCATGGGTTCGTGCGGCCATGGCTACCCCGGCCCATCTCCCGGTCCCCGCGGGCCAAACAGGCGCCACGCGGCGCGCTGGCGTTGACGCCGCGGTCGAAACGCTCCGCCGCCCTCTGGCCGATCTCGCCGAGATCGAGCCCCGCGATCACCTCCGGCGCAACGCCGCCGCGCTTCAATTCATCGAGCAGCGCCGGAAGCAGCAACATGGCGTGCGCCTTCTGCGCGGCGCGGCTCCCGCGCAGCGATGCCGCGGCCGCCTTCTTCCGGTGACCATCCCTGGCGCTCGCTTCGGCTTCGGCGTGATCGGCACGCCACTGTTCCAGCACGCGCGCGATCGCCAAGGGACCTGCCAGGTTGATGACGCCGAAGATCGCGAACAAGGTCCGCCACGCCCAGGCGTGATGCTCGCCATCGCCATTGCCCAGGTCAGCATCAAGGCATAGGCAGCACCCTTGCCCGATTTCGACCTGCTCAAGGCGGCCAGACCGCCGATCAGAACCGGCCCCACCAGGCCGTACAGCCAGCTGGCTGCCCCGGCGCCCAGGAACGACGCCACCGCGATCTGGTTGGTCTTGGCTTCGACGCCGTAGGCCGTGGCGAGCATGGCCCATTCCATGACGCGCCCTACGCGTCCGCGCGCGGACGCCGCGATGCCCGGACCGGCGAAATGGCTCTCGGCCTCGGCCAGGTCGCGCTGCATCGTCTGGATCAGACTGGAAATCAAAAGCTCGCTCATGTTGGCGCGTTGCGTCTTGATGTCGCCCGCCGGCGGTCCTTGTGGGGCGCGTCGCGCGCTGCTCTCGGGTCCTTGCTGCCGATCCGGCACTCTCGCCAAAACAATGGGGCGAGGCGGATCGACGGGAACGAGCGCCTGCGATGTCACGGGCGCCGGCGGCGCCTGGTCCGCCGCGCGCTTGAGATCCCCGACCAGCTGGCGGGCGGCATCGCCCTTCGCGTAAGGTCCCGTCCGCTCATCGGCTGGGGCGTTGAGCCCCCGGCGCTCCAGCGGCAGGCTTTCGTCCGTGCGTGCTTCCAGCTCCGCAAGCCGCTCTTTGAGAGCCGCAGCTTCATCGAGCCGGGGATCGCCGCGCCAGGTGAGCCTCAAGAGCGCCGTCCGTTCCTCGCCGTCTCAACGCTGAGGGTCAGGCGGTCGGCCCGGCCGGCCTCGCCCTCCGGGTCGTCGTCGAAGCCGGCAATGACGCCGGGCAGAGCGACACCGGCGCGCGTCTCGTGGAATTCGAGAACGGGCCGCTCATGTTCCAGCGTGACGGTCGCGGCCAGGCCCGCCTTGCCGGCCGCCATGCGCAGCTGGTCGGCGACATCCTGTTGAAAGCGCCCGCGGGCGCCTGAAGATGCCGTGCTTTCGAACCTTCCTGGTGGAGCGCAGCGCCTACCGGGAGATGTTTCTGTCGGGCGAGCCTCCCACGGTCAGCGAGAGAGGGAAGGGGGCCGGCGCCGAGATCGACAGCCTCCTTCAGGAGATCCGCGATGTCGTTGACCACAGGCAGGGCATCCAGAACGCTCCTCGATTGGCGGAGGCCGGGTGAGCATGACTGGGCGTACCGCTGAGCGCAGGGCCTTTCTTCCGATCGGCGAGGATGCACTGGACGATGCCGCCGAGCGGGTGGCCTTGGCCAAGAACATACCGACGCTGACGCCGCCAAGGTCGCAGATGGCCGAAGCAATGACCGCTACCGGCACGGAGCCGCCGGAAGCGCCGGTGCGTGGCATCGCCAGCACCGTGCAGGTCAGCGCCGGTGAGCAGGCAGGGCCGGAACCCGACGAGAACCGGGATGTCAAGAGCGGCTTCACGCAAATCCGTGTCCGTTGCCCGAACTACCTGAGCGACCAGCTTGTCCTGGAGCAGCAGCGGATCAGGCGGGAAGGGCAACGCGTAACCCTGAACTACCTGATCCTCTGCGCCCTTGAGAAAGCGGGCTACCGGATCGAGGAGAAGGACCTGGTCGAGGATGGCCGGCGATTGAGGAGCTGACGCAGTCCAGGCAATGGGGCAACAGCCATCTTGCCCCTTTGCCCCATCGCGGCCCGCCGTCGCGCAATTGCGATTCGTTGAGGCATGCCCATATCGAGAGGACCAATACAGACGAATGGTCTCGGGGCAAACGGAGCATGGCAAGACACTGCGGCACAGCGCTGAACAAGCGGGTCAGCGGCAGCACAACGGCGGACATAGTGTACGGCGGCTGCGGATGAGCGGCTGATCGCCACGACCTCCACAAATGGCAGGTCCTGGTCGAGGCCATCGATCTCTCCAAGAAGACACACGGCGACGGTACTGAGCAACACTGAGGGTCACCCCCCAATCCGAATGCTGGTCTGCGGCGCGTGCGCCATCATCGCCATCGGCCTGATGGCGGTGTCGGCGACGCTCAGCTACCGCTTCTCGTTCGGCCTGGGCGGGACCCCGCTCGAGGCCCACGCCTACGCGTTGGCCGCCGCCGGCATCGACGTCCTCAAGGGCTGCATGCCGTTCGTGATCTTCCTCCGCCTCAGGGAAGGACGGCGGCTCGCGGCGGCCACCGGCCTCGCCGTCTTCGCCATGGGCGTGACCTGGTCGTTCACCAGCGCTATGGGCCTGGCGGCCCAGGTGCGCATGGGCAAGGCCAACACCGCGGACAACCGGATCGCTGCCTACCGGGAGGCCAAATCCGAGCTCGCACGCCTGGAAGCCGCCCGGGACAAGATCGCCCGCAAACGCTTCGCTGCCGAGATCGCCAGCGAGATCGAAGGCAAGCTTGCAGCCGCCGTCAAGGCTGGCAACCAGACGCGCACGCTGGGCGCGGCAACCGACCAGTGCCAGCGCCCGACGCGCTGGACGGCGGAGGCGTGTGCGGCCGTCTGGCAGCTGCGCCACGAGTTGACCGCGGCCAAGGAGTGGGATCGCCTTGACGGCGAGGCCCGGAAGGTGCGCGACCGCATCGACAAGCTGCGCGAGGCCGGGGCAGGGGAGCTCGCCACGCCGGACGCGCAGGCGGATTTCCTGGCGCGGGCGATCGGCCTCCTCGCCGGCCGCACCATCGACGAGGGCTGGATGCGTCTGGCCGTCGTCTTCCTGCTCGCCATCCTGCTGGAGGTGGGCTCGAGCTGCGGGCTCTACGTCGCGCTCGGGTCGCATGCCTTGCCGGGCTCCCGATCGACGGAAACCAAGACCGAGGCACAGGGCAGGGGTGTCCGGGCCGGCGACATTGGACGCTACTGCAAGACGCACTTCAGGGCAGAGCAGGGGGCCCGGGTCACCATGGGCCAGGCCTTCGCGGACTACGCGGCCTGGTGCCGCGAGAACGGCGTCGGGCCCCTCTCGCGCCGGGAATTCATGCGAGCGCTGAGAGAGGAGGGGCAGCAACGCGGCTGGAGCATCGCCGGCGGCATCATCCACGGCATAGGCCTCGACGGCTAGCCAGCCGCAACAACCCGGAGCGCTCCCGGTCGCCGCGGCCTTCGCTCCCAGCGCAAGCCGCAGGCTCGCCAGAAGCGTGGGAGCAGAACGGACCAGCAACAGGTTTGCTCAATCTACTCGCTGGTTTGGGAATGCCGTCGGCGCGCCCTCGGGCGGGGCAAATGATCGACTTTGATCCGGGTCAAGGTGGGTTGTTTGAGGTTGGTGTGCTCTGCATCGGTCCCCTCCGAGGAGAAGCCACATGCAGCAGTCAGTCTCGCCCGCTCGCGCCGCTTCTATCGTGGAGGCACAACATCGAGCACCGGCTCGCAGATGGCATGCGACCGGTTACCAAGTCAGCATTTTCTCCTCGCTCTTCATGGCGGCCTGCATAGGCGTGTTCTTCATCGCGATGGCCGGTTGGGCTCCTTCACGAGACTGGCAGGAGTTGGCTGACTTCAGCGTGACTTGGGTTCTGCTGACCTACATCTGGGTGCAGATGGGCAGCCTCATACTCGTTGGCGCCGGCACCAAGAACCAAATGTGGCTCGACGCCCTCACGTCCATCGTGCCCTTGTTTCTCATTCTGTATGTCGTCGTTCAACACCATTCGGGCTATGTGGTTCTCTCCTCCTTTCAGGCGAAGACTGCCTGGGCTACGGCCTATACCATGCTGCTGGACGTCGTTATCGACCTTGGCGTGACCGTATTGCTCAGCCGTCAGGTCGTCGATGTGGGGAGCGGAGGAGTGGGGTAAAAGCGCTGCTTGAACGCGACTTGGTGACTGCGGGGATGCGGCGCTAACCAACTTCCGCCCTTTTCGCCGAGGTTGCAATGATGGGTCCCCAACCCTGGAACATTCCGCTTGCGTCGTTACTGGCCGAGCTTGCAGCGACTTCGGGTGGCCTGACCAGCAAACAAGCGCAGGAGCGTCTCGCCAAGTATGGGCCCAATGATGCACTGGCTCGCCGGCAACGGCCGCTGTGGCGGCAAATCCTCGATCGCTTCGCCAATCCGCTGGTCTTGATTCTGCTGTTCGCCGCCGGCCTCTCCGCATGGACCGGGCAGGTGGCGAGCTTCGTCATCATTACCGTCAT
>JBAPMW010000865.1:0-1639 GCA_049278815.1 Hyphomicrobiaceae bacterium | reverse complement strand
GTGACGGTAGACGGCAAGCGCCTCGACGAGCACTACGGCGTCAAGCGTTTCACGACCTGGGGTTTCGAGTGGACCTACGAGGGGGACAGTCCGCAGCAGCTCGCGCTCGCCTTGCTGGTCGAGCACCTGGGCGACAAGGAACGGGCGATCCGCCTGTCGGAAGCCTTCATGCGCAAGGTCGTCGCCAATCTCGATAACGACTGGGTGCTGACCGGCGCCGAGATCGACACCACCATTGCCGAGATCGAAGGGAGGACCTGAATTTTTGCTTCGGGGTCGACGGCAGGCCCCCACCAAACGGGATGAACCCATTACGGGAAACGTCGAAGGAGTGGAAACAATGCATCGCAGACTTGGGATTTCGCTCGCTGCCGCCGGCATGTTCGCAGCGCTGCTGGCGACACCGGCGCTCGCCGCCGAGCACAACTGGAAAATGCAGACGGAGTGGGGTGGCGGTCCCCTTATGGAGCTCGGTGCCAAGGCCTTCGCCGAGCGCGTGAAGCTGCTGACCGACGGCCGCATCGCGGTGCAGGTGCTGCCTGTCGGCACTCTCGCCAAGGGCTTGGAATCCCGCACCGCCGTTGCCCACGGCGTCGCCGAAGCCTGCCACACCTGGATGGGGTACGACTGGGGGAAAGACAAGACCACCGTCCTCTTCGGCGGCTTCTCCGGCTCGATGGACAGCGAGCGGATGCTGCACTGGCTCTACGAGGGCGGCGGCGTGGAGCTTTGGCGCCAGTTCAACGAGGAGAAGTTCAATATCGTCTCCATGCCGATGTTCGCGCGCACGGCGGAGGCTTTCCTGCATTCACGCAAGCCCGTGAAGACGATGGACGACCTCAAGGGCCTCAAGCTCCGCACGGCGGGCGCCTGGCTCGAGATCTCCAGATCGCTGGGTGCGGCGTCGGTCACCACGCCCGGTGCGGAAACCTTTCCCATGC
The DNA here is from genome assembly GCA_049278815.1 of Hyphomicrobiaceae bacterium. Taxonomy (GTDB): domain Bacteria; phylum Pseudomonadota; class Alphaproteobacteria; order Rhizobiales; family Hyphomicrobiaceae; genus AWTP1-13. The sequence goes on along the minus strand of JBAPMW010000865.1, from coordinate 698 downwards.
TTGAGCGCGGGGCCATCGACGCCACCGAGTGGGGCACGCTCTACGAGAACATCCCGATGGGTTTCCACAAGATCGCCAAGTACGTGATCATCCCCGGCGTCCACCAGCCGTCCGCGCCCTTCGAGCTGTGCGTCAACAAGACGGCCTGGGGCAAGCTCTCCGACAGGGACAAAAAGCTGGTCGAGATAGCGGCCAGGCAGGTGACAATGGAGAGCTGGATGCGCATCGGCGCCGAGGACGCCAAGGCCCTCAAGTTCTTCCGCGAGCAGGGCAACGAGATCATCGAGCTGTCGCCCGAGGTACAGAAGGCGACCAAGGAGATGTCGGTCAAGTGGGCCGATGAGCAGGCCAAGACGAACCCCTGGTTCAAGAAGGTGTGGGAAAGCCAGCGCGCCTTCGAGAAGCTCTGGGCGAACGCCGCCAGCTATCGCAACACCAAATACTGACGCGAGCTCGGGTCGAGGCGCCTCGTCGCCTCGGCCCCTTCTCCTTCGGCAAGCCCCGGAGACTTCATGCGCCTGCTCCTTCGCGCCATCGAGCGCATTTCCGGCGCCAGCGGCCACATGACCGCGTGGCTCGTGGCGCCCCTGATCCTCGCCACTGTCTACGATGTCGGTGCGCGCTACCTGTTCAACGCACCGACGCAATGGGCCTACGAGGTCGGCTACATGATGATGGGCGCGCATGCGCTGCTGGGC
>JBAPMW010000864.1:0-1519 GCA_049278815.1 Hyphomicrobiaceae bacterium | reverse complement strand
GGCGACACACGGATCGTCGCCGATTGTCTTTGGGCAAACGTCGGCTTCTGTATAGCTGGGTCATTCGTGCTGCCGTGACCCTGAACACGTCCTCCTGAGGCACGCTATGGTCCCTCCCGGAGGTGCGACATGAGCCGGGTTACGGTAAAAGCGTTCGGCAAAGCGCCAGCGGGCATCGCCTCAGGGCAGTGCTTGTGCGGCAAGGTGCAGGTCGAGATCAGCATTCCAGCATTCTGGGCGTGGCACGACCATTCGCGGGCCAGCCGGCGAGCGCATGGCGCCGCCTATGCGACGTATGTCGGCTGCTGGCGCAGCCGTTTCCGCGTGGCCAATGGCGAGAGGCAGCTTACCCGCTTCAAAGACGAGGCGACCGGGGACACACGCGCATTCTGCTCCGGCTGCGGCACACCCGTTGTGTATGCGCGGGGGCGGTCATCGAAGATGGTGAACATACCGCGCGCCTTGTTCGACAGCCGCACCGGTCGCGAACCGCTCTATCACGTCGCCATCGAGGACTCGCCGGAATGGGCCTATCGCTACGAAAAGCTGCGCCCCCCTGAAAGGGTATCCGGGCGTCATGTGGACTGGCCCGAAACGGCGCAAACGCCCCGCGGCGCCCGACATGGCGTTCGAGCCGTGAGACGCGAGCATTGCTGGGACCTTGTCCGGAGCTCCCCAAATAGCAGAGTACCCGCACGATATGACGATTGTCCTTGGTGCCTGATCCTAGAATGTCAGCTTTGTATAGGTGCAGTCGAGCTGCCGAGACACACGGCCATGCGATCGACTGGAACAGGGTAAGCCTAACATCGCCGAATTGTAAGAAAGACGGCGCTACGCGCCGCCCGCCTTGCGGCAGTCGAAGAGCGGGATGCCCATCGCCTTGGCCTTGTCGGCGAGGTTGTCGGTGACGCCGGAGCCGGGGAACACCACGATGCCGATCGGCAGTGCTTCCAGGAGCTGATCGTTGCGCTTGAACGGCGCTGCTTTCTGATGGCGGGTCCAATCCGGCTTGAAGACGACCTGGGAGACCTTGCGCGCATCCGCCCAGCAAGCGGCGATCTTCTCGGCGCCGCGCGGCGTGCCGCCATGGAGAAGCAGCATGTCGGAATGCTTGGCCATCACCTTGTCGAGCACGGCCCAGATGCGCTCGTGGTCGTTGCACTCGACGCCGCCAGCGAAGGCGATCCTGGTGCCCTTCGGCAGGAGAACCTGGGCGTCCGCACGGCGGCGGGCATTGATGAACTCCCGGCTGTCGATCATCGCGGCCGTCATCGTTGCGCGGTTCACCATCGAGCCTGTGTACGGCCGCCACGCCTGTCCCGTGTGAAGGCCGTAGAGCTCGGCGGCTGCATCCCGAATGAACTCGAAGCTGTTGCGGCGCTCGATCATGGTGAGCCCTTGCGCGACCAGGCGCTCGAGCTCCACCGATCTGACCTCCGAGCCGTCCTGCTCGCGCTGGCCGGAACGCTGTGCCCTCTCGTTGTCATCGAGGTCACGCTCGATCCGGTCGATGCGG
>JBAPMW010000863.1:0-1552 GCA_049278815.1 Hyphomicrobiaceae bacterium | reverse complement strand
GTTCATGCCCGGCTGCATGATGTCGCCCGTGCGCAGCCCGGCGGCGAGAACGCCGGCGATGGCCTTGTCGAGCAGGTCCGCTTCCTTGCCCATATCGAAGGAGTAGCGAAGGGCCATGCCGAACGAGGCGATGGTGGCGATGGGGTTGGCGAGGCCCTTGCCGGCGATGTCGGGGGCGGAGCCGTGCACCGGCTCGTAGAGCGCCTTGCGCCTGCCGGTCTTGGGGTCCGGCGCGCCCAGCGAGGCCGACGGCAGCATGCCGATGGAGCCTGTCAGCATCGCCGCCTCGTCGGAGAGCATGTCGCCGAACAGGTTGTCGCACACGATCACGTCGAACTGCTTGGGGTCGCGGACGAGCTGCATGGCGCAGGCATCCGCCAGGATGTGCTGCAGCTCCACGTCCTTGAACTCCTTGGCGTGCACCGCCGTGACCACCTCGTTCCAGAGCACGCCGGTGCGCATGACGTTGCGCTTCTCGGCGGAGTGCACCTTGTTGCGGCGCTTGCGCGCGAGGTCGAAGGCGACGCGGGCGATGCGCTCGATCTCAGCTGTCGTATAGACCGTGGTATCGACCGCGCGCTTCTGGCCGTTCTCCAGCGTCACGATCTCCTTGGGCTCGCCGAAGTAGGTGCCCCCCGTGAGCTCGCGCAGGATCAGGATATCGAGGCCCTCCACCACCTCGCGCCGCAGCGAGGAGGCCTCGGCCAGCGCCGGATAGCAGATGGCGGGGCGCAGGTTGGCGAACAGGTCGAGGTCCTTGCGCAACCTCAGGAGCCCCGCCTCGGGCCGGATCTCATAGGGCACCTTGTCCCACTTCGGCCCGCCCACCGCGCCGAACAGCACGGCGTCGGCGGCGTCGGCCTTGGCCAACGTCGCATCGTCGAGGGGCGTGCCGAGCTTGTCGATGGCGGCGCCGCCGACGAGGCCGGTCTCGACCTTGAACTCGGCCCTGCCCTTCCTGCCGAAGAAGGCGACGACGCGCTCCACCTCGGCCATCACCTCAGGCCCGATGCCGTCGCCGGGCAGAAGAAGCAGCGAATGCGCGGTCATGGGCGTCCCCCGGCGATGCTTGCGATTGTGGCTTCAGCCTAGGTAACGGGCCGAGGCATGCCGCGCAAGTCCGACACGACCGCGCCGGCCCGCCCGCTGGCAACGGCACTGTCACGTGCACACCAGCAGCCGCGGTTGCTTCGAGGTCTCGAGCGACCGCGTGCTGTGAAAGGTGCTGTAGTGCTTTTGGTTGGCAGCAGGTCTGAGCTGAAGGCCGTAGTTGATGGCCCGCCCCTGCCTCCAGTCCTCCAACAACTGGGTGATCTCGATCACGTACCATTGGTCGGGGGCCGGCGACGTGATCGAGGTAATATTGGCGGCGCTGGGTCGGTCCTTCCACCACAGTCTGTCGCCGGCCTTCCAGCCCCAGCTGCGGGTGATGCGGTCGAGATGCATGGCGACCGGAGTGCCATCGTCCACCTTGGCGAACAGGAGGACAGCCGCGAAACGTACCGGCTTTGACAGCTTCGGCGTCTCGAACTGCATAAGGGCGTAATAGAGG
>JBAPMW010000862.1:0-3173 GCA_049278815.1 Hyphomicrobiaceae bacterium | reverse complement strand
GTGGTACAGGGCCCCATATCGCAGCAGAAGCGGCCAGAGAAGCGACCAGGCCTCATCGTCAACATCACCAACGACGGGTGGTTCGGCAACACGACCGGGCCGCGCCAGCACCTGCATCAGGCGCGGGTGCGGGCAGTGGAGGAGGGACTGCCGCTGTTGCGCGCGGCCAACAACGGCGTCTCGGCCGCCTTCGATGCCTACGGCCGGTCGATGGGACAGCTCGAGCTAAACGTCCGCGGCACCTTGGACATTCCCCTCGCGGCGGCGCTGCCACCGCCTCCCTATGCTCGTTTCGGCGAAGCTTTCTTCTTTGCGGGCTGGCTCTGTGGTGCCGCGTTGCTCTTCCGCTCCGTGTTGCGGCAATAGCACAGCCAGAACACCGTAAACTATCTTATATCCTATGGTCCTGTGACTACAGGTTGACGGCCTATATGAGTGCACCTAGCACTTGCAGGCGTAGGGGCAACGTCTTTTTGGTGGAGCGGAAATGTCGATACTCCCTCGGAACGCTGAAGCTCTAGACAGCGATGAGAAGGGTTCGAGAAGGGCCAACCCGATAGATATCCACGTCGGCAGCCGTGTACGTTTTCGCCGCATGCTTCTGGGCATGAGCCAGGAGAAGCTGGGGGAAAGGCTGGGGCTCACCTTCCAGCAGGTGCAGAAGTACGAGAAGGGCATTAACCGTATCGGCGCCAGCCGGCTGTTCGATCTGGCCCAGGTGCTCGGGGTGTCGGTGCAATTCTTCTACGACAACGCGCCCCTGCCGGAGGCGCGTGCCACCGAGACCGTGGCGGCTCTCGCCGACGGGCATCAGAAGCCGGCGGACGAGAACTCCATCGTCGAGTTCCTGCGCAGCCGCGACGGGTTGGAGCTGAACCGGGCGTTCGTGCGCATCTCCGACATCAAGGCGCGCCGCGCGATCGTCGATCTCGTGCGCTCGTTGGCAAACGACGCCTAGGCTTTTCCCGGATAGCGCAAGCGTCTGCTTGCGCTGTTCTGAGTTGGGCGAAAAAAGTTGCGGTTGGGAGGATTCCGCCCCTCCGTGCGCCTGGCACTCGAGGCTCAGGCTTGGCCAGTGGGCACGCGGCCCACTGCTTGACCCCCGCTGGAAACACTGCAAGAAACGCTGGCGGTCATCGTCGCCGTGCGGTTGCCGCCATCCATCCAGCGGAGGGGAATGCCACAGTGCGCAAGTCGTATTTGTTCACCAGCGAGTCCGTGTCCGAGGGACACCCGGACAAGGTTTGCGACCGGATCTCGGACGAGGTGGTCGACCTGTTCTTCCGCGAGGGGCCAAAGGCCGGGGTCGATCCATGGCAGCTGCGCGTTGCCTGCGAGACGCTTGCCACCACCAACCAGGTCGTGATCGCCGGCGAGACGCGCGGGCCCAACACCATCACCAAGGACTGGGTGGCGCACGTTGCACGTCTTGCGATCAAGGACATCGGCTACGAGCAGGCCGGCTTCCACTGGAACACGGCCGACATCAAGGTGCTGCTGCACCCGCAGTCGACCGACATCGCCCAGGGCGTCGACAGCGGCGGCAACAAGGATGAGGGCGCCGGCGACCAGGGCATCATGTTCGGCTATGCCTGCAAGGATACGCCCGAGCTGATGCCGGCCCCGCTCTACTACAGCCACCTGATCCTGCGCCTGATCTCCGAGGCGCGCCACGCCGGCAAGGAGGCGGTGCTGGGTCCCGACTCCAAGAGCCAGGTGACGGTGCGCTACGAGAACGGCAAGCCGGCGGGCGTCACCCAGATCGTGGTCTCGCACCAGCATCTGATCGAGTCCATGACGTCGGCCCAGGTTCGCGAGCTGGTCGAGCCCTACGTGCGCAAGGCGCTGCCCGCGGGCTGGATCGGCAAGGACACGGCCTGGCACGTGAACCCGACGGGCAAGTTCTACATCGGCGGGCCCGACGGCGACACGGGTCTCACGGGCCGCAAGATCATCGTCGACACCTACGGCGGCGCGGCCCCGCACGGCGGCGGCGCGTTCTCCGGCAAGGACCCGACCAAGGTGGACCGCTCGGCCGCCTATGCGGCGCGGTACCTCGCCAAGAACGTGGTGGCGGCGGGCCTGGCCGACAGCTGCTGCATCCAGCTGGCCTACGCCATCGGCGTCTCCCAGCCGCTGTCGATCTACGTCGACCTTGCCGACAACCCCAACGGCATCGACACGGCCAGGCTTGAGCAGGTGCTGGGCGAGCTGGTGGATCTCTCCCCCCGCGGCATCCGCCGTCACCTCGACCTCAACAAGCCGATCTACGCCCGCACCTCGGCCTACGGCCACTTCGGGCGCGCCCCCGACAGCGACGGCGGCTTCACCTGGGAGAGGATCGACCTGGTCGACCAGCTGAAGGCGGCGATAAAGTAAGGGTGCCCCTTACGTTCGCCCTCCCGGTCTCTGGCGGGGCGAGCCCCCTTTCGTCTATGCTGCGTGTCATGAACGACCGTAGCCGAAAGGGGGCCGACCCCGTTTCACGTTCTGGCGCGCGTCCCGCGTCGCGCCGCAAGCTGATCGAGATCGATCCAGAGACTTGGCACGCCCTCCAGCTCCTGGGTCGCGACAGCATGAAGACCCTCCAGGAGCTCGCCGACGAGGCCTTCGCCGACCTCCTCCGCAAGCACGGCCGCCCCGTGACCCTGCGGGAGGCGCTGCGTGACAGCGCCCGCCGCCTGCCGGCCAACGACGAGCCGGGGCGGCGCAAGGGGCGGGGGAGGTGATGGCTTCTGCACGGCCGGCTCCTGAAACATGCCGCCATCGCGCTCCGCCGCCAATTCGACTATGCTCAGGCGATCTGAGAGGAGCATGCCGCCATGGCAATGGAACACACCCGCATCACGCTCGACCCCGAGGTGCTTGCCGGCAAGCCGGTGGTTCGTGGCACGCGGATTTCTGTCGAGTTCGTTATCGGACTGATGGCCGATGGGTGGAGCGAGGACGACATCCTCGCCAACTATCCTGGCATTGCCCACGAGGACGTCATCGCCTGTTTGGCCTATGCGCGCGACGCCCTCAGCTCGGAGAGAGTGTTTCCTAGCGCTGCGTGACATGCGGTTCCTGGCAAACGAGAATTTTCCTGGTGCTGCGGTGGCAGCGCTGGTGGCAGACGGTCACGACGTCGTCTGGGTCAGAGTTGCTGCTCCAGGCATGAGCGATCCTGACGT
>JBAPMW010000861.1:0-2664 GCA_049278815.1 Hyphomicrobiaceae bacterium | reverse complement strand
GGGTGGGGTGAGGGGCAGCCAGGGGTTCCGGCCTATCAACGCGGGGCCTCGATGAAAGCGAGGAGGGCATCGAGGGCGCAGTCGAGGTTGTTGTAGACATCGTCGTTGGTGATGCGGAAGACGCGGTATCCCAGCGCGCGCAGATGGCGCGTGCGTGTATCGTCGCGGGCGGTCTCTGCGTCGGTTGAGTGGGTGCCGCCGTCGACCTCGACGACAACCTTCCGTTCGCGGCAGACGAAGTCGACAAAATAGGCGTCGATGGGCATTTGCCGTGCGAACTTATGCCCACCGAGCTGGCGGTTGCGCAGCTCACTCCATAATTTCGCCTCGGCCGAGATGGGCTTCGAGCGTAGCACGCGCGATCGATTGGTGCGCCAGGGCTGCTCGCCGCGCATGGTCCGTGGCCCCCGGTGGAGCTTTTGGGATAGCCGCTTCTCTCCCAGAGAGGAGCGGTGGTGTCGGGCACTGTGTGTACGCATAAAATGAGGCGCGCTTGCGGATGCCGTTTCCCGTGTGGCTGCCCCTCACCCTAACCCTCTCCCCGCGAAAAGCGGGGAGAGGGGATCCGGGCGGCGGTCGCCGCGCAGCTGCACCCTAATTCGCAAACCTGAACAGCATCACGTCCCCGTCCCGCACCACGTACTCCTTCCCCTCCAGGCGCATCTTCCCCGCGGCCTTCGCCCCCTGCTCGCCGCCGAGCCCCACGTAATCCTCGAAGGCGATGGTCTCGGCGCGGATGAAGCCTTTTTCGAAGTCGGTGTGGATGGCGGCGGCGGCCTTGGGGGCCTTGGAGCCGGCGGTGACGGTCCAGGCGCGGGCCTCCTTGGGGCCGGCGGTGAAGAAGGTGATGAGGTCGAGGACGCGGTAGCCCTCGCGGATGAGCGCGTTGAGGCCGGGCTCCTTCAAGCCGAGCTCGCGGAGGTATTGCTCGCGCTCGGCCGGCTCCAGGGCGGCCAGCTCCGCCTCCAGCTTGGCGCAGATGACGACGCAGCCGGCGCCCTCGTCCAAAGCGCGCTCCGCCACCCTGGCCGAGAAGGCGTTGCCGGCGATGCCGGCCTCATCGACGTTGCAGACGTAGACCACGGGCTTGGCGGTGAGCAGCTGGAGCTGGCGGAAGGGGCGCTCCTCCTCGGGGGTGAGATCGGCGAGGCGGGCGGGCTGGCCGGCGCTGACAAGAGCGAGCGCCTTGTCGATGAGGGCCATCTGGGTCTTGGCCTCCTTGTCGCCGGAGGTGGCCTTCTTGGCGAGCGGGTCGCGGCGGCGCTCCAGACTCTCCATGTCCGCGATCATGAGTTCCGTCTCGACCGTGTCGGCATCGGAGATGGGGTCCACCCGGCCCTCCACGTGGGCCACGTCGGCGTCCTCGAAGCAGCGCAGCACGTAGGCCACCGCATCCACCTCGCGGATGTGGGCCAGGAACTGGTTGCCGAGGCCCTCGCCCTTGGAGGCGCCGCGGACGAGGCCGGCGATGTCGACGAAGGTGAGACGTGTGGGGATCTTCTGGGCCGAGCCCGCCACCTCGCGCAGCCTGTCGAGGCGGGGGTCCGGCACCCCCACGTCGCCCACGTTGGGCTCGATGGTGCAGAAGGGGTAGTTGGCGGCCTCGGCCGCCGCGGTCTGCGTGAGGGCGTTGAAAAGGGTGGACTTGCCCACATTGGGCAGGCCCACGATGCCGCATTTGAAGCCCATCCTTGGGGGGTCTCTCTCAGTTAGCGAATTGCGAATTGCGAATAGCGAATAGGGAATTAGAGGCAGGGCGAATGGGCTTCGACGCGAACCCCAATTCGCTATTCGCTATTCGCTATTCGCTCATTTCCCGCGCAACCAGCGCTTCAGGCTGTCGGCCAGGCCGCCGCGCGGGGGCTCGATGGGTGTCGCGGCGGGTTTGGCAGGGGGCGTTGCCGGCTGCTGAGCAGTCGGCTTGGGCGCAGTGCCATGCGCTTGACCGGGCGCCTCGCTCTTGCGCGGGGCGGGTGCTTGCGCGTTTGACTGTGGCTCCGACACGCGCTGAGCACCCTGCAGGCGGCGCGCTACATCGGTCAGGAAACGCGCATCGTCGCCGGCGGCCAGGCGCCCGGCGGCCTCGGCAATGGCGTCGAGCATCGGCTCCAGCCACGCCTGGTCGGCCTTGGCGAAGTCGTGCAGCACGTAGCCCGACACCGCGTCCTTGCTGCCCGGATGGCCCACGCCGATGCGCACGCGCGCATAGTCGTTGCCCACGTGGGCCGTGATGGAGCGCAGGCCGTTGTGTCCGGCGTTGCCGCCGCCCGCCTTGACCTTGAGCTTGCCGGGGGCCAGGTCGATCTCGTCGTGCAGCACGTAGATGTCGCGCTCGGGGATCTTGAGGTAGCGCTGGGCCTCGCCGACGGCCTGGCCGCTGTCGTTCATGTAGGTCTGCGGCATCAGCAACATGACGCGGCGACCGCCGATCAGGCCCTCCGCCACCAGCCCGCGGTAGCGCTTCTTCCAGGGGCCGAGGCCGTGGCGGTCGGCGATGCGCTCCAGCGCCATGAAGCCCACGTTGTGGCGATGGCGTGCGTAGGTCTTGCCCGGGTTGCCGAGGCCGACAATGAGCTTCATGGGAGGTCCATCGCGCCCGTGGGCCCAGGTCTCGCCACGTCCAACCTGGGCCGAGAGCCGCCAGCGCTGAGCCTACTTCTTGCC
>JBAPMW010000860.1:0-5154 GCA_049278815.1 Hyphomicrobiaceae bacterium | reverse complement strand
GGATAGAGGCTGGTATCGGCATGCGGAGTGCGGACGCATTCGGCCTGGGTCCCGTCGATCTCGTTGCCGAGGATCCAGCCACCGGTGGTGCAGTGTGAGTACATGCCGCGGCGGCAGTACTCGCACTTGCCGCAAGCCGAGATGCACGAGATCAGCACGCGATCGCCCGGTTTGAAGGCGGTCACACCGGCGCCGACGGACTCGATAACCCCCACTCCCTCGTGGCCGAGGATCCGCCCCGGGGCGCAGGTCGCCACGTCGCCCTTCAGGATGTGCAGATCGGTGCCGCAGATCGTGGTCTTGGTGATCTTGACGATAGCGTCGCCAGGCGCCTGTAGCTGTGGTTTTGGACGGTCCTCGATAGCCTTGCTTCCTGGCCCACGGTAGACGAGCGCTTTCATGGGATGCTCCAATCGCCGGATATCGCTGGTTCTGGCGTCGGCCCGGTCGCGGTATCGCCGACAGTCGAGGTTCAGCTCATTTCTGACACGGATAGCCGTTGCGCCTGGTCGGCTAAGCCTGTTCTTGTGAACCAACTAAGTGGGGGCCCAGGGGACTGGCGTTGATCTCCGTCAATCGCATGGGATGCGATGGCTGAAGCGGAGGCTGGTGTCGCAGGGTGGCGCGGCGGCTTACGCAGGCCCAATCGGGACGCGCCCGCGATTCGAAGCGGCGAACCACCTCCCGATGAGCACGGTCGCCATCCTTCCGAGGACCATTGAAGCGAGGCTCGTGGCGAGCACGACAGCCCAGGCGCGTGCGTCCGGGCTCGTGAGCTTGAGAACGTCGGCCAGAGGCGGCACGTAGCAGGCCGCAGCAATGAGGCCGAGACAAACGAGCACCGCACCCCACACGTAGGGGTTGCGGGTCACATCGTTGAGGAACGGCGGCTGGCCGGGATCGGCCATGTTGAACACGTGCCAGATCTGGGCCATGGCGAGCGTCAGAAACGACACCGTGACGATGGCGCTGCCCTCCAGCGTCATCACATCGCGGGCCAGCACCATGGCGGTGAGCGTGGCGAGCATCATGATGAGGCCCTGCGCCACGATCAGGGTCCATAGCGGTCGGGTGACGATCGGCTCCTGCGGATCACGCGGTGGGCGGCGCATCACGTCCTGGCCACCTTCGCCCATGGCCAGCGCGAAGGCCGGAAACACGTCCGTCACCAGGTTGAGGAACAGGATCTGCAGCGGCAGCAGCGGCAGTGGCAGGCCGACGGCCACCGCAATGCCGACCACCATCACCTCGCTCAGGTTGCAGGCGAGGAGATACATGACGAAGCGGCGGATGTTGGCGAAGATGACCCGCCCTTCGCGGATGGCCGCGACGATGGTGGCGAACGCGTCGTCGCGCAGCACCATGGCCGCCGCCTGGCGCGCAACCTCGGTTCCCCGCTGGCCCATGGCGACGCCGATGTCGGCCTTCCGCAACGCCGGCGCGTCGTTGACGCCGTCGCCGGTCATGGCCACGACCTCGCCGGCGGCCTGGTAGGCCGATACCAGGTCGAGCTTTTGGCTGGGGCTCACTCGGGCCAGCACGTCGGCATGCAGGATATCGGCCGCGGCGAAATCGCCGCCGTTTGCCAGCGCCCGCCCTTCAATCACCTGCGGGTCGGTCCCCAGCGAGACCGACCGCGCGATGCTGGCCGCGGTCACGGCATGGTCGCCGGTCACCATGATGACACGGATGCCGGCGCCCCGGCACGCCACGATGGCTGCCTCGACGTCGGGGCGCGGCGGATCGTGCAGGCCGACGAGGCCGAGCAGAGTGAGGTCGCCATAGGGCGGCGCCGCCGGCTGCGCCGGCGCCGTGCGGTCAGCGATCGCCAGCACGCGCAGGCCCTGCTGCCCGAGCTCCTCGACCTTCGCCCTGAGCAGCTCGCGTTGCTCTAGATCGAGCGGACTGTCGCCTTGTGGCCCCGCGAGGCGGGTCGCTTGCGCCAGCACCGCTTCGGGTGCCCCTTTCACCGCGACCAGAAAACCTTGGGCGCAGCGGTGCACCGTGGCCATCATGCGGGTGTCACTGTCGAACGGCTGCCGGGCAACCTCTGGGCAGTCGCAGAGGAGCTGAGGGCGCTCTAGTCCAGCGCGATGGGCGGCTTGCAGGAGCGCGATCTCCAGCGGATCGCCGCTGTCCGGTTGGTCGGCAGTATTCAGCACGGCGTCGTTGCACAGGGCTGCCGCCCGGAGGAGACGCAGCGCGGGCGCCGGCAGGGCGTCCGCGCCATCCCTCTCACGGTCCTCCACGACCGCGTCGCCGGCCGCGGTTACCAGCCGGTGCACGGCCATACGGTTCTCGGTGAGCGTGCCGGTCTTGTCGGTGAGGATGACAGTGGTGGCACCCAACGTCTCGACCGCGGACAGGCGCTCGATCAGCGCGTTCTTGCGAGCCATACGCCACATGCCGCGCGCCAGCGCCAAGGTTGCCACGATCGGCAAGCCTTCGGGGATGGCGGCGACGGCGAGGGCGATGGCCGCCTCGACCATCAGCATCGGGGATTGGCCCTGGACGATGCCGATCGATGCCACCGCCGCAGCGATGAGGAGCGTAACGGCCACCAGATGGCGGGAGAGCCGGGCGAGGCTCTTGGTGAGGGGCGAGTCTTTTGGTGCGGCTGCGGCAGCGAGCCTGGCGACCTGACCGAGCTCGGTGTGCATCCCGGTCGCAGTCACCACGGCAACGGCGTTGCCGCGCGTCACGGCGGTCCCCTTGTGGAGCATCGGCGAGCGGTCACCGATGGCGGAGTCGCCGGCTACAGGAGCCAGCGACTTCTCGACGGGGACCGACTCTCCGGTCAATGCCGACTCGTCGACCGAGAGGTTGGCCGCGGTCACCAGGCGCGCATCGGCGGTGGCCACGTCGCCGGCCTCGAACAGCACGATGTCGCCGGGCACCAGCTCCTCCGAGTTCACTATGAGCACGCGGCCATCACGGCGCACGCGCTGCACATGCGTGCCGATCCTGCGCAGGGCCTCCATGGAGCGCTCGGCCTTGAACTCGGTGACGAAGCCTACAGCCGTGTTGAGCCCCAGCACGACCAGGATGGCGAAGGCCTCCTGCCAGTCGCCGAGGGTGCCGGCCAATGCGGCCGCTGCCGCGAGCAGCGCCACGACGGAGCTTTGGACCTGATGCGCCAGGATGACTGCGGCGGACTTGGGCGGCTGCAGGTCGAGCGTGTTGCGGCCGACGGCCGCTTGGCGCGCCTGTACCTGTCTGTCGTCGAGCCCCGCGTCGGGCGAGACCTGGAGCGCGGCGAGAACATCGGCCGGCGCCAGCGCATGCGGCGAGGTGGGGGTGTGTGCCTCGGCTGCGCCGGTTTCCATGGCGGCCGTGGGTGACGGCTCGGCTCGGCCACCTTTGACGGGGTCGGCAGGCTTTCCCATGTCTCTCATCCAAGCGGCTCACGGAGATCGTAGATGGACGCTGGTCAACGTGCGGATCACTCCTACGTGGGCATTGACCACACTCAATGGCCGGATAGCTAGCCGGCGCGCGTCGTTTGACCGTGATCAAGGCTCAGGCGGCACGTGTGTTGAATAAGACCCCACCGGGGGCTTTGCCGGTGATGCCCAGAACGAGACGAGAGAGATGGCCGAGCATCCAGCTTCTCCGAGTCAGGAGCTCGATCAACGTTCCAGTGAAGCTGCCGCACCGGAGGCAACGATGCGCGGATCGGCATCATCGCCGGAGATGACGGAGCTTCCAGCCTCGCTGGCCGCGGACGCGGCTCGGCCACGGCTCGACGCGCGCCCTGAGAGTGACGACGACCCTTCTCAGCGCCTTGCCGAGGCGCTAGACCGTGCGTCCAGCTACGCTCTCGCGCGCGCGACGCTAGGGCTGTCGCCCGCAGCGCTGGCGGAAGCCTACTTCGACTGGATGGTCCATCTGGCGGCGGCGCCGGGCAAGCAACTGCAGCTCATCCAAAAGGCGGTCCGCAAGATGCTCAGGTTCTGGCACTATGCGGCCACCTGCGCGTTGCAGGAACGACCCAGCAGCGTCTGCATCGAGCCGCTGCCCAACGACAAGCGCTTCAGCGCCGATGCTTGGCGAGCGTGGCCTTTCAACGCCATCCACCAGGCATTCCTGCTCCAGCAGCAGTGGTGGCACAATGCCACGACCGGCGTGCGCGGCGTCAGTCCGCAGCACGAGCGCCAGGTTGAATTCGCCACGCGGCAGATCCTCGACGTCTTTTCGCCCGCCAACTTCGTGCTGACCAATCCGGAGGTGCTGGCGAAAACGCAGGCCGAGGCCGGGCAGAACCTCATGCGCGGCTTCTGGAACTTCGTCGAGGATTGGGAGCGCACCTTCAACGGTCGTAAGCCAGTGGGAGCAGAAGCGTTCAAGGTCGGCGAGAACCTGGGGCTCTCGCCCGGCAAGGTGATCTTCCGGAACCGGCTGATCGAGCTGATCCAATACATGCCGGCGACCGACAAGGTGCGGCCGGAGCCCGTGCTGATCGTGCCGGCGTGGATCATGAAGTACTACATCCTCGATCTCACCCCGGAGAAGTCGCTCGTGAAATACCTGGTGGAGCAGGGCTTCACCGTGTTCATGATCTCCTGGAGGAACCCCGGTCCCGAGGATCGCGACCTCGCGCTGGAGGACTACCGGACGCTCGGCATCGACGCAGCGCTCGAAGCTGTGAGGAGCGTCATTCCGGACGCGCAGGTGCATGGCGTCGGCTATTGCCTGGGCGGCACCCTGCTCGCCATCGCCGCCGCCGCACTCGCCGGCAACGGCCGCGATCCCTTCAAGACTCTGACCTTTCTCGCGGCCCAGGTCGACTTCGAGGAGGCCGGCGAGCTGACCCTGTTTATTAACGAGAGCCAGGTGTCGTTCCTGGAGGACATGATGTGGCAGCAGGGTGTGCTCGATGCCAGCCAGATGGCAGGCGCCTTCCAGATCCTGCGCTCCAACGACCTGATCTGGTCGCGCGTGATCCACGACTACCTGATGGGCGAGCGCGCAGCGATGTTCGATCTGATGGCCTGGAACGCCGATTCGACCCGCATGCCCTATCGCATGCACTCCGAGTATCTGCGGCAGTTGTTCTTGGGTAATGATCTGGCCGAGGGCCGCCATCGCGTGGACGGCAAGCCGATCGCGCTCACCCACATCCGCGCCCCTGTGTTCGCGGTCGGTACCGAGCCC
>JBAPMW010000859.1:0-4283 GCA_049278815.1 Hyphomicrobiaceae bacterium | reverse complement strand
CCGTAGCCCGGATGGATGGCGTCGGCGCCGGTGATCTCGCAGGCGGCGACCAGACGCGGGATGTTGAGATAGCTCTCCGCCGCCGGCGGCGGACCGATGCACACGCTCTCGTCGGCGAGGCGGACGTGCATGGCATCCGCATCGGCGGTGGAATGGACCGCAACGGTCGCGATCCCGATCTCCCTGCATGCGCGCAGCACCCGGAGCGCGATCTCGCCACGGTTGGCGATCAACACCTTGTCGAACATCGGTGCGTGACGCTCCGCGAGACTGCTGCTGGGACCGCTACTCAATGATCACCAACGGCTCGCCGAACTCGACGGGCTGGCTGTTGGCGACCAGGACTTGCGTTACTACGCCGGCCTTCGGGGCCGGAATGTGGTTCATGGTCTTCATCGCCTCGATGATGAGCAGCGTCTGCCCTTGCGAGACGCGGGCGCCGACGCTGACAAACGGCGGGGCGCCGGGCTCGGGCGCGATGTAAGCCACCCCCACCATCGGCGAGCGCACGCAGCCGGGGTGCTTGGCCGGATCGGCATCGGCGCCTGCCGCCGCCGGCTGCGTGGGGGCCACGGCCGCTGGGATCACGGCGGCGACCGCGGCCGGCATGGCGGGGCCTGCCGTCGGCTGGCGCGCCACGCGCACCCGCATGCCCTCGTGGTCGATCTCGATCTCGGTCAAGCCGGTCTCCGTGAGGAGCTGGGCGAGCTCGCGAATCAACTCCTGATCCAGGCTCGGCTTGGCCTTGATGTCCTTCCCCATGGGCGTGGTCGGTCCCTTCTGCGGTCGCCCGCGAGGCGGTTCGTGTCGCGCAATCCGCGGGAGCGGTTCACCCTCTCGCCGCGCTGGCCTCTGCTTCAAGAGGGCGCGGATCTGCTCAACAAATCCGCCATGGCCTCGATCGCCAGCTCGTAGCCTTTCGGCCCGAAGCCGCAGATCAGCCCGTGCGCCGCCGGCGACACGTAGGAGGCATGGCGAAACGGCTCGCGCCTGAAGATATTCGACAGATGCAGCTCGATCGTCGGCCGCTCGGCCGCGGTCAAGGCGTCGAGGATGGCAATCGAGGTGTGGGTGTAGGCCCCGGCGTTGATGACGATGCCGTCCGCCGCCTCGCGCGCCTCCTGGATCCAATCGACCAGCGTGCCCTCGGAGTTGCTCTGGCGGAAGTCCACGGCAAGCCCCAGGGCCTCGGCCCGCGCCTCGGTGCGACGGCGGATATCGGACAGCGTCTGGGCGCCGTAGATCGCCGGCTCGCGCACGCCGAGCAGGTTCAGGTTCGCCCCGTTCAGCACGAAAATCGGCTTCGACATGGCCGCCGCGTTGACTCGCTGTTGTGGACCGGCAGTGACGCGAGCGCGTGCCTTGAGCGCAGCCTGCGCGCGGCGCCATGTAGCATCTTTCCGCCTGTGGGGGAAGTCCGGGAGACGGAGGAGAGAGGGGGGCAGCCCCCCGCGCCGAACGTCGGTGCCACGCAACGAGCGTCGAGGCGAGGGGGCTCGCCCTCAGCAGACCTTGCAGCCGCCTTGCTGGCGCACCTCGGCGACGTGCTTGGCCATCTGCTCCAGCAGGTCCGTCGGCGCGCCCGGAATGACGCGGTCGGCGATCATGAAGAAGGGTGTGCCTCGGACCTGGAGCTTCTCCGCGAGCAGCCGCGTATCGTCGATCTCCTTGGCGACCTCGGGCAACGCCATGTCCTTCTTAAGCTTGGGCATGTCGAGGCCGATCTTCTCGGCAACACGCAGCGCGGAGGCCTCGTTGGCCTGCCCCGAGTTCCTCAGCATGGCCTGGTGGAACTCCCAGTACTTGCCCTGCATCTTTGCTGCCAGGCCAACCTTGGCGGCCTCCTCGGAGCCCTTGGTCAAGATCGGCAACTCCTTGAGCACGACCTTGACCTGCTTCTCCTGCTCGATCAGCTTCGCGACGTCGGCCAAGGCCTTCTTGCAGAAGCCGCAGTTGTAGTCGAAGAACTCCACGATCGTCACGTCGCCCTTGGGGTTGCCCACGATGGGCGAGAACGCGGGCCGGAAGATCTCGCCCGCGTAAATCTTGAGGGCGGCCGCGGTCTTCTGAGCCTGCACCTTCTCCATCTTGATCTCGAGCGCAGCCTGCACCTCGAGCATGATCTCCGGGTTCTTGAGGAGATAGTCCTTGACGATGGCCTCGATCGCCTTGCGCTGCGGGGGCGTCTCGTCGGAGGCGGCGGCAACCGGAGTGCGCACGGGCCCATTGTTGCCGACGACGACGGCTACCCCCGCCAGCAGGACCGCGGGAACGAGCAGGACGAGGCCTATTCGCGAGCGCATGGCGGCTAGGATGGCAGAGAAGCTCATTCACATCTCCTATGTGGCTGCGGCGGCAGGCCGGATCTCATGGCGCGGGTAGCTTGTACTTGATGATGTCGTCGGCGCGAAGCCACTCTGGCGAGCCCTGCGGCAGCTTGGTAATCGCCCGCTTGGCGAACACCTGCGCCTCCTTGATGCTGCCCGCGGCGAACCGGCCCATGGCCGTCGCAAACTCGGCCTGCGGCATCAGCCCTTTCCTGGCAAGCGCGGTGCCGAGCAGATTGTAGGCGCCCGCGTTGCCTGAGTCGCTGGCGACCGCGCGCTTCAGCAGCCTTATCGCCTCGTCCAGCAGGCCCCGATCCTCCGTCCCGAGCATGGCCTGCGCCAGCTCGGTCCGAATGAGAGGCTCGTCGCCCGAAAGCTGGAGGGCCTTGCGCAGCGACGCCATGGCCTCGCGATGCTTGCCGCCGCGAAAGAGGAAGCTGCCCTTGATCTCCCAGAAGTAGGGATTGTCCGGCCTCTCCTTGAGCAGCGCGTCCACCTCGCCCATCGCCTGGTCGCACATCCCCGAGCAGTTGCGCGCGATCGCCCGCGCGTAGCGCGCCGGCAGGCTCTTGTCCTTGGAGGGGTAGCGGTTGAGGACGGTCTGCAGCCCCTCAAGGTAGCCCGAGATCTTGGCCCGCACCAAGTCATGCCGCAGCTGCAGCTCCGGCGGGTCCTTGGCGTTCGCGTAAGGGCTCTTCTCCACCAGCTCGCGCAGCCGCGCGACGCGGTCCGCCGCCACCGGGTGGCTGCGAACGAACGGGTCCTGGTAGGTGGCCGATACATACTCCTGCTGGGCGAAGCCCTCGAACGTCTCCAGCATGCCGCGGCCGGACTGCTGCGTGGCCTCCAGGAATTTCAAGCCGGCCTGGTCGGCGGCCGACTCCTGCAGGCGGCGCTCGCTCAGCAGGGAGCGCATGAGCATCTCCTGCCCGCCTACGCCGATGCCCATGCCGGCCGCGCTCGCGTCGCGGTCGCCTGACGCCGCGCCGGCAATCGCCGCGCCGATGCCAAGCACCATCAGCAGAGCCGCCTTGGTCTGATCCCGGGCGATGCGGGTTCTGAGGGCGGCAAGATGCCCGCCCTTGATGTGCCCGGTCTCGTGGGCGATGACGCCGATCACCTCGTTGGGCGTCTTCGCCTGCAGCAACGTGCCGGTGTTGATGAAGACATTGAGACCGTCGACCACGAACGCATTGAAGCTCTCGTGCTTCACGATGCGCATGGTGATGCGGCCGCCGAGGCCGGCCGCCTTGAAGATCGGCCGCGAATACTCCTTGAGCAGCTTCTCGGTCTCGGCGTCGCGGACGAGCGGAATGCCGTCCGCCGTCGCCGGTGGCGCGGCGAGGCCCATGGACAAGCCGTACAGACCCGCCACAGCGGCAACGCGCCACCGGCGGGCCAAGCCCGGACTCCCACGGGCGCTCGCGGAGAGGATCATCTCGTCGGCGCTGGCGGGCCGGGTGTCCTCCTGGCCGCCACCCACTCGGTCTTGCTGCACGCCATACCCCCTGCTGGTGCGCTCGGCTGCAATCGTTTGCATCTTTACCGGCGACTGAGGCGATGGTTCGACTGGTCAACTCGAACAGGCGCAACTATAAGGCCCCGGGCACCAGAGAGGCGCCTCACATTATCGCGGGCTGTCGCCAGGGCGGCGAGCTCCGCGGCACAACGCGCGAAGCGATTAGGGCGCAACCGTGGCGGTTTCAGGGCTCGAAGGTTGGGTAGTCGGGTGGACAGAAAGTTGACGACGGCGGCGGACGGCCGGCCAGTGCCCGGCCCGGTGCCCGCTCCCGCGTCGGCGGGCCTGCGCCTTTCGCAGCGCGGCGCCATTCCTCCGTTCATCGTGATGGACGTGATGCAGGCCGCGGCCGAGCGGGAGGCGCTCGGCCACGCGGTCATCCATATGGAGGTGGGGCAACCCGGAACACCGGCACCGCGCGCGGCGCTGGCCCGCGT
>JBAPMW010000858.1:0-2407 GCA_049278815.1 Hyphomicrobiaceae bacterium | reverse complement strand
CTGGTACCTCGACCACAAGGGGCTCGGTCGCGTCACGGTCGGCCGCATCAACACGTCGACGGCGGGCCTGTCCACCATCGACCTCGGCGGCGCCGGCGTGGCGGCCAATGCCTCCATCGGCTACTGGAACCGCGGTTTCGCCGTCGTCGCAGCCGACGGCGCCCCTGTCGGTCCGATCAACAGCTGGTCCGATTTCCTGGGCGGCAACGCGATGAACGGCGCGAGCCTGAGCCGCGCCAACGCCATCAAGTACGACTCTCCGGTCTTCGGCGGGTTCTCCGTGTCGGCGTCCTGGGGTGAGGACGACGTGTGGGATGCGGCTCTGCGGTATGCCGGTGAGCTCGGCGGCTTCCGCCTCGCTGCGGGTCTCGGCTACCGGTCCAACTACACCGGCCTCAACGAGGCCACCAGGGACAACCCGGGTGTGAACGGCCCCGAGCCGGAGCAGCTCATCGCCTCAGCCAGCATCCTGCATGTGGTCTCCGGCTTGTTCCTGACCGGCAGCTACATCAACCAGGACAACGACACCGCCGGCAGGTCTGACACCACCTTGTGGTACGCGCAGGGCGGTATCTCCAAGAACTGGACCGGCCTCGGCAAGACCGTGCTCTACGGCGAGTATGCCAGGGTCGACGATGGCCTTGACAACTTCCAGTGCTGCGCCGCCGCCAACCCTGCCGGTACCGTTCCCCTCCCGGCTGGCACCGGCTCGACGGCCGAGGTCTGGGGTCTGGGCGTCGTGCAGCACCTCGATGCGGCGGCCATGGAGGTCTTCCTGTCCTACCGCAAGTACACCGCGGAGGGGCAGGGCTTGGTGGACATCAACGACATGGACATGGTCGTGGGCGGCGCCCGCATCAGGTTCTGATCCGCAAGCGAGGTGTCAGACCCGCCGGGCCTGACACCCATCCATCTCTCCGGGAGAGCCGCCTTCGGGCGGCTCTTTTGCTGTGTGGAGGATCGGATGCTGCGGACGGAGGGGGGCCCCCTCCATGACGCACGCGAGGCGCTCGGGAGGGCTGGTGGCGCCGTGGCAGCACTTCCCCCGGCTGCCGGGGCTCACAATGCGGTGGAAATTCATACATTCACTGTTTGACAACCGACTTCTGCTACCTGACAACTGCACTGATCGCTGCCGGACCTCCTCCGCGGGGCTGTGGGCAGTCGCACGTTCGCGTCAAAAATTGCTTGACGCCTCCTCGTGCATCGCCGCCAAGCGGCAATCCTCCGACCTCGACTCGATTCGTGTTGTGGCGATCGAGCCACAAGCTAGCTCAAAGCTGTTGCTGACCCGCTTTTCCGGTTTACCTGCCTAAGGGCCGTGGGCTACGCCTATTACACGGTCGGGCGGGTCCAACGGCAGTCGCGCGCTTACCACCCGCCCGCAAGGAAACTGAGGAAGTCGGTAAATTCAGTCGGGTCAGACTTGAATTCCGGTAGTTAGTCCAACGGAGACGTTCGAATGATCGGGGGACTTTTGAAATCCGCCAGCAGCACGGCGCTGTTCGCGGCTCTTGGCTTGATCGCGCTGGGCGCTGGTGGCGTGCCGGTTGCGAATGCCGCCGATCTGGGCGGCGACTGCTGCGCCGACCTGGAGGAGCGCGTTGCCGAGCTTGAGGCGACGACGGCAAGGAAGGGCAACCGCAAGGTGTCGCTGACCATCTCCGGTCAGGTGACCACCCACCTGATGTACTGGAACGACGGCAACAACACCCAGGGCAGCGACACCTACGTCGTCGACAACGTGGCCGCCGGCGGCACCTTCATCAACTTCGGGGGCAGCGCCAAGATCACCCCGAACCTGACGGCGGGCTTCCAGCTTGCCTTCAGCTTCTTCAACGGCTCGCGCAGCCACCAGGTCAGCCAGCTTGACGACGACGGCGGCAACGGCGGCGACACCAACATCGTCTCCCACCTGTCGAACTGGTACATCGACCACAAGCAGCTCGGTCGCATCACCCTCGGCCGCATCAACACCGCCACCGCCGGCATCACCACCATCGACCTCGGCGGCGCCGGCGTGATCGCCAACGCCAGCTTCGGCTACTGGCAGCGTGGCATGAACTTGGCGCTCAACGACAACCTCCTGGGTGCCGGCACGTGGTCCGCCGCTCTCGGCGGCAACGATGTCAACGGCGCCAGCCTGAGCCGTGCCAATGCCATCAGCTACACCTCGCCGACGTTCGGCGGCTTCTCGGTGGCGGCGGCCTGGGGCGAGGACGACATTTGGGATGTGGCCGTGCGCTACGCCGGCGAGTTCTCGGGCTTCCGCCTCGCGGCCGGTGTCGGCTACATCAACAACAGCTCCGGGCTGAACGAGGTCGTCAAGGACCACGCGGTGGGTGACGAGCCGAACATCTGGAAAGGCTCGGCCAGCGTCCTGCACGTGGCCTCCGGCCTGTTCCTG